>JBMOEO010000055.1:0-24486 GCA_049318945.1 Phototrophicaceae bacterium
GAGGATAGCGGGGGGGGAATTGATGCTGATGAAAACGAGGTGTTCTCTCGCAATCGGTTTAGTGAGAAGGTAGTTATCAAGGGGCTAGGGGATACTGGTATAGGGCTACCCATTGCGAAGGCAATCATTGAGGCGCATGCGGGGCAAATGTGGTTGATTACCCATGAGGGCATGGGTACAACCTTTAACGTTGCCCTTCCGCTTAAACATGTAAAATTTGACTGATCGACAAGAAAGTATTGAAAAGTAATATGACTCATCAACATCGAGAAAAAACATCATCGCTTTGGCGTTCTGTCATCCACTGGCTTTTTGTGGGTGGGTGCGTAGTTGGTATCGCTTGGTTTGGGCGCGATCTTTTGCAAGTGACTACCCAGTATCTTGTTGACCGCCAAGATTATCTCAATCATCAAGAAGCATACCACGAACAAGCACAGCGTATTTCGTCGCCACCTTCGGCAATGTCAGCACACATCCAATTGGTTTCTGGTAATCAAGCACAGGTCTTCGCCACCAACACGCCCAAAGCAGAAAACCCTACAGACCTCATCACCTCCACGCCTACTCCCATGCCTCCCGTCGAGCGTTTTGAACTGCCGACCCTAGTTTTCCCAGAAGACGCTCCCACTGATTTGCAATCTCCAACACAAATCCCCACGCGCATTCCACCCATCACGCGCAACCATGATTTAGTGAACATCGCTATTTTAGGGAGTGACCAAGAAGTTGCTGGGGATAACACCATCCGCACCGATACCATGATTATTGTCTCCATCAATCGGGATACTGGAACGGTTTCGATGTTGAGCCTGCCACGTGATTTATTCGTCTACATTCCTAGCTTAGGGATGCAACGATTAACGGTTGCTTTTGGACGTGGTGAGAACTACGGCTGGACGGGTGGGGGATTCGGATTATTCCGCGATACGATGATTTATAACTTTGGGATCAATGTCCATTTTTACGCGAAAGTAGACATCACCGGATTAGAAGGGATTATTGATTTATTGGGTGGGGTGAATGTCGCGGTTGATTGCGCCATTCAAGATTACTATCCCATTAAACCTATTGAAGAGCTAGACCTCACCAAAGACATATTTGAGAATTATCAGCTACGCACAATGAATGTTGGCTACTATCACTTAGACGGCTTTGACGCACAGTGGTATGCTCGCTCGCGCAAGAACAGTTCAGACTTTGACCGTGGGCGCAGACAACAACAATTGCTTAGAGCAATCTTCCGCCAAGCATTAGATGGTGGACAGCTCACTAATCTTCCTGCTTTGTGGAATCAGGGTATAGAGTTGGTTGAAACAGATATGACGCTCAATCAAGCCTTGAGTCTTTTGCCACTTGCTTTAACGCTAGATGATAGCCAGATTGAAAGTTTTACCCTAATTCCCACCTATCACACCCAATCATGGACAGTCCCTGATGATGGTTCTAATGTACAGCTACCTGTTTATGACACGCTCATTCCATTGCTTGAGGATTTCTATACCCCACCGGCAGATAGCCAAGTGGATGTGCAAAGTGCAACAGTGCGTGTATTGAATGCAACCACTAAACCGTTTTTTGATTACGTTGGAAGTGAGCGACTTCGTAGTGAGGGGTTTAATGCGTTCCCAGATGGCAACGCATCAGAACTCGGCGCACTCCAGACCACGATCATTGATCGTAGTGGACAGACGAAGGGTAGTCGGTTATTGGAGTTGCAATCTATCTTAAATGTACCGAACGAAAATATCCTGATTGAACCAGATCCAAATCGTTTGGCTGATTATGAGGTCATACTAGGGGAAACTTATCATTCCTGTGAAGGTGGGGTTTTAGAAGTTGAACCAACTACATGGTCATGGGATGAAGATATGGGTTTGGATAATTAATTTGTGGATGTCGGGGCGGCGGGATTTGAACCCACGGCCTCTTGCACCCCATGCAAGCACGCTACCAAGCTGCGCCACGCCCCGAATGACAGACAGTATATGATATAACTGTTAAGGAAACAATACTCTAATTTGAAATTCGTGAATTTTGCTGTGATACAGTGGATTAAAAGGAAAAGCAAATGTCCGACAGATTTCCAAGTGGTCGTCAGATCAAACTAACGTCAATGGCAACCTGTGCTGGTTGAGCCTCTAAACTCGCACCGGGCGAGTTGGCGCAGGTTCTGCCGCCGTTAGCAAGTATCTTTGATGCACGAGATTATCCATCTCTTTTAGTGGGGTTAGATCAACCCGATGATGCTGCCGTATATCAGCTATCGGATAACCAAGCCATCATCAGCACGGTAGATTTTTTCACCCCAGTAGTTGATGATCCCTATGCCTATGGTGCAATTGCAGCAGCAAACGCCCTCAGTGATGTCTACGCTATGGGTGGACAGCCCATCCTTGCGCTCAACCTATTGGCTTATCCCGAAGGGTTGATTGATGCAGATACCCTGCGTGAGATACTACGTGGTGGCGCAGACAAGGTTAAAGAGTCTGGCGCGGTTTTGGCGGGTGGTCATACAGTAACTGACAAAGAACCTAAGTATGGGTTAGCGGTGACGGGCATCATTCATCCTAAGGATATTTTAGCAAAAGGTGGCGCGGTCATTGGGGATGCTTTGGTACTCACCAAACCACTTGGGGTGGGGGTCATTACCACCGCCCTCAAACGTGATCTTGCCTCTCATGATGATGTCATCAATGCTACTGAAAGCATGATGCGCTTGAACGCGCTTGCCTCTCGCTTGGCAATACAGTATGGCGCACATGCCATGACAGACATCACCGGCTATGGTTTAGTGGGGCATGCCCATGAGATGGCACATTTAGGCGGGGTTCAGTTTAGCTTTAATGAAGCGAATTTCCCCTTTTTGGATGGGGCTTTCCGCTATGCCCAACAAGATATATTCCCTGGTGGGATGGGGCGCAACAAAGATTACTTCGAGCGATTTACCTCATTTGAGGGTATCATACCCACATGGAAACAAAACCTATTCTTTGACCCAGAAACATCAGGTGGGTTATTGATTGCTCTGCCACATGAGCAAGCCATCCAACTTGTAGATGAGTTGCACACTCAAGGGCACATAGCATCCCTTGTAGGACACGTGAAGGGAAGTGGCGGTGGAGAATTGTTTTTTCGATGAATTAAATTGCTTGATGAAGCCAGCTTCATTAAACTTGTAAGCAGTTATGATGATCGTACATGACGATAATTAGGAGGTTGAAGATGCCATCAGTAGTACCCTCTACACTGGGAAGTGGGCAGGTTGCGCTTGCCAATACCAAAGCGGCTTGGGTGAACTTACGTTCAGGACCCGGCACAAACTATGATGATATTGGCGATATTCGTGACAATACCCTTGTGCAATACTACCCCGTCACCCAACAAGGGGACTGGGTTTATTTAGAGCAGTACGGCAAGGTGGGTTGGGTACATGTGGGATTTCTTGAATTTGAAGCGGTCAATGCTAATCCGCCCACTAAAGCAACTGCTACCACACCATACGATGGACAAGTGGGTATTTGGTATTGGGAAGGGGATTCTGTACAAGAGTCCTCAAAAGAAGAAGTCATTCGCAATATTAAATCTCTTTCCCCTGCTATCACCCAGTTCTGGCTCAAAACAAGCAACGGACATCTATGGCAAGGGCGTTCGGATAACAAGCGTGCTTTGGCGGTAGATGGTTATAACAACATCACAGAGTGGGGCGAGGTGTGCAAGAAATATGGCATGGAGTTACATGCTTGGTGTGTGCCACGTGCTTCAACCAGTATCGCGCTAGAGGCAGAGTTAATGATTCAAACTGCCAATCATCCTATGGTCAAGAGTTTGAATGTTGATGTGGAGCCAGATACCAAATGGTATTGGACGGGCACAGCCGAACAAGTGCGCGAACTCATGTTGCTCGTTCGTAAAGGTGTACCCTCTAACTATCACATTGGCATGACGGTTGATCCACGTCCTTGGCATTACAACACCATCTTCCCTGATGCTTGGCGACCCTTCATCAATAGCATTCACCCAATGGTTTATTGGGCAACTTTCAGCACGACCCCTGATGCTGCCCTTAAGCAGATGTATGAGACGTGGCTTGCCTATGGATTACCCATCATTCCCATTTTCCAAGTCGATGCTCCTACCAACGAAATCCAAGCCGCCCATAGTCTTGCCACCAGTAAGTATGGTGCATCGGGAATCAGTTGGTGGCGTTATGGGGTGGGTAGTTCTGTGGAGATGCGTGCACTAAATCTAGCTATTCCCAAAGGCGGTTCAACTGGGGCAACACCTTCTCCCACTCCCTCTACTACCCCTACTGAAACCCCATCTTATGGAGATGAAATTCTCATTACCCCAGCAAGTCCCGCCTTTGCAAAAGGCTCTTACACGGGCAAGGATGAATTCAAGGGTTACGTGCAACGGATGGGGTGGCCCGTCTACTACGCAAACTCTAGTTCCTCACGCAGTAAAGTATGGGCGATGTGGTCGCCAGAAATCACAACTTCTGGGCAATACTCGGTGGATGTTTATATCCATAAACCATACTCTAAAACCGGCAATGCTCGTTACAAGGTACATGGGGTGCGTGGTCAGAATAGTGAGGTGTTGGTTGCCGTTAATCAAGCACAGAACGTCAACAATTGGTATCGACTTGGTGTCTTTGATTTTGATGCGAACTTGCCCAATAGTGGGCGTGTCTTCTTGAATGATGTCACGGGTACGGAAGAAGAAACCCTTACTTTTGATGCTGTGCGTTGGAGACGGGTGGTAGCTGTACGCCCTGTTCCAACGACCAATATTGTTTCATCATCTGGAACCATCACAGTGAATGGTGTCATTTATGCCGATGGCTTCGATTCTCCTGTAGGCAATCGCGTTAACTCTGGTGATCGAACCGGCACGCGCATTTGGCCCTCTGGATGGCGAGATGCCTCCCCCTATCCTGAGCCTTATTTATGGAGCAGCTCATTAGGGCGATACACCTCCGTTCATACTGGGGCAGACTTGAATTGGGGATCGGGTCCGTATGATGATGAGGGGCAAGAAATATACTCCATTGCAAGTGGCACGGTCATTTTTGCTAATGAGCGTCCAGAGTGGGGTAATTTGGTGGTGATCGTACATGATCCCTACATCAAAGATGGGCGCAAAGTTGCCAGTCGCTATGCTCACTTGAAAAGCATGAAAGTCTCGGTGGGGATGCGTGTAACTCGTGGAGAGTTGATTGGTGTATTGGGGGGGACGCGCGGACGACCCGGCGCAAGTTGGGTTCCCCATTTGCACTTTGACATCACCCCTGCCAGCACACTGGAAAAGAATGCCGAGGATTGGCCCGCTGTGCGCTATCGCAATGGGCTAACGGTTGCCACTATGTCACATGCCCAATATGAAACATGGATTGCTAACGTTCAGGCAGATATTCTAAAGACCTATCTTGATCCTAAGTCATTCATTGAAGAACATCGCCCCAATCGCTAATCCAAACATAACACCCCACTACTAAAACTGGTGGGGTGTTATCCTCATGCTAGTCTAAAATAATCCCCAATCATCCGCCGCGCCATCTTCCATCATGGAGGGGTCCCACATTTCTAACCCCATTTCAATGGTGGTAGGCACGCCTACATAGTCTTGTGCTGTTCGGCGAGTTTGCTCAAGAAGTTGTGGGGCATACGGGCAAAATGGCGTGGTCATAATCATGGTGACATGTGCGCGTTCATCTTCAATATCCACGTGGCGAATCAACCCTAATTCGATGATATTCATCCCAATTTCCGGATCAACCACATTCCGTAAAATTTCATACAATCCTTCTTCAGTTACATGGGGTGCAACAGTCATGCTTGAACGTCCTCTTGTGTATTTTCTAAGACAACACTAACGGTAAATCATGTTTGAGATGGTAACATACGTTCTATCGTTGGTCAATTTTAATGATAAATATCATCAATATTGACACAATCACAGTAAGGCATCTATACTTTCAATCAAGTTTATACCTTATAGCACACATCAAACTTAACTAACGTTAAAGAACCACTAGGAGGAACCTTCCGAATGGGTGCAAAGATAGAAATCCGTAACCTTCACGCTTCCATTGAAGACCAACCTATTCTTCGTGGGGTTAACCTCACCGTTGAACAAGGTGAAATTCACGCTTTAATGGGACCAAACGGCTCTGGCAAAAGTACACTGGCTAACGTCTTAGCTGGTAATCCGGCTTACGTAGTAACCGAAGGAGAAATCCTTTTTGATGGCACTAATTTCTTGGAGTTAGAGCCAGATGAACGTAGCCGTGCAGGATTGTTTCTTGCCTTCCAATATCCAATCTCCATACCGGGCGTAACACTAGCCAACTTCCTCCGTCAAGCAATCAATGCTCGGATGAAAGCAGTTGATCCTGATAGCGAGGGAATTTCTATTCCTGCTTTCCGTCGCCTACTCAAAGAGAAGATGGACTATCTTGGGATTGACCATAAATTTGCTGGTCGTTATCTCAATGAAGGCTTCAGTGGTGGGGAAAAGAAACGCGCTGAAGTTTTACAAATGGCAACCTTAGAACCCAAGTTTGCTATCTTGGATGAGACAGATTCTGGCTTGGATATTGATGCCCTTCGCACGGTTGCTGAGGGTGTAAATAAGCTAGTGGGTCCTAGTTTGGGGGTGTTGGTCATTACACACTACCAACGCATTTTAGATTATATCAAGCCACATAAGGTGCATATCATGTTTGAGGGACGCATTGTTGAAAGTGCGGGTCCGGAACTTGCCCTTCACCTTGAACAAGCAGGATATGATTGGATTCGGGAAAAGTACGGCACGGCTTTAGAAACTGAATAACATATCGCTAATTGAATTGACGAGGCATGAGCATGACAATTGATTTCATACCCAGCCAGAAAGAATTAACGGAAGAAGAATCGCATTTACGTGATGTGCGCTCTTCTTATGATGAGCAATACGGTTTTCACATGGAAGAAAACTATTCCTTCAAGAGTGAAAAAGGCTTGACGGAAGAGATGGTTCGTAAGATCAGCGCGATGAAAAACGAACCAGCGTGGATGACCCAAAAACGTGTTGATGCCTATCACATCTTCGAATCTAAGCCGACCCCACAATGGGGTGGTGGTGGATTGTTAGATACGATTGATTACAGCGACATTCACTACTTCGTCCGCGCAACTGACCGACAAGGGCGTAACTGGGACGACGTACCCAGTGAGATCAAAGAGACTTTTGATCGGTTGGGTATTCCAGAAGCGGAACAGAAATTCCTGCAGGGTGTCAGTGCACAATACGAATCTGAGGTGGTTTACCACAGCATTCGGGAAGACCTAATTAAGAAGGGTGTCATCTTCACTGATATGGATTCCGCATTGCGCGACTATCCTGAGATTGTTCAAGAATATTTTGGGACAATCATCCCCTCTGATGACAACAAGTTTGCTGCATTGAATACATCCGTTTGGTCAGGTGGATCGTTCATTTACGTTCCGCCCGGTGTTCATGTTGAAATGCCTCTTCAGGCATATTTCCGTATCAACACCGAAAGCATGGGACAATTTGAACGTACCCTCATCATTGTGGATAAGGGTGCCTATGTACATTACGTTGAAGGATGTACCGCGCCCACTTATAGTGCCGATAGCCTACACAGCGCAGTAGTTGAAATCATCGTTAAAGAGGGTGGACGTTGCCGTTATACCACCATTCAGAACTGGTCTAACAATGTATTCAACCTAGTCACAAAACGCGCCGTTGCTTACAAGAACGCAACTATGGAATGGATTGACGGGAACTTAGGGTCTAAGTTAACCATGAAATATCCTGCTGTGTTATTGATGGAAGAAGGTGCACACGGTGAGGTGTTGTCTATCGCCTTTGCTGGTAAGGGGCAACATCAAGATGCTGGGGCAAAGATCACCCACCTTGCACCCAATACCACTAGCCAGATTATCTCCAAATCCATTAGCAAAGATGGAGGTCGTGCAAGCTATCGCGGTCTGTTGAAGATTGTCGAAGGGGCAGACAACTGTAAGAGTAACGTGGTTTGTGATGCACTTTTGCTCGATGAGGATAGCCGTTCTGATACTTACCCTTACATCGAGATCGATGCAAAGCGCGTGACGATGGGGCATGAGGCAAGTGTCAGCAAGGTAGGAGAAGAGCAACTCTTCTATGCGATGAGCCGCGGTCTAAATGAGGATCAGGCAAATGCCTTGATTGTCAACGGATTCCTTGAACCACTCGTCAAAGAGATACCTATGGAATACGCAATGGAACTTAACCGCCTGATTCAGATTCAACTTGAAGGATCAATTGGCTAGTTCATTCTATGTGGGGGGAAGGCAACTTTCCCCCGTCACTATCCAAATTACTCACATTAACGAAGGAGAAATTAAGCTGTGGCTGTTGTAAAACGTCCTACTCAAAAGCCAGAGACTCCTGTATTCACACGAGAAAATGTCCACGCTTTAAGCCAATCTCGGCATGAGCCACAATGGTTGGTTGATTTACGACAACATTCTTGGGATACCTATGAAGCCCTACCGATGCCTTCCTTGCAGGATGAGGCATGGCGACGCACCAACTATAGCCATATTGATTGGCAACAAGCCAGCCAACAACATGCTCTTGCTCAGGCAAATCTAAGCGTTGTTCCACACCAAAATCTTGAGCCATTGGTCAGTGATGAAAACACGGCACTACTGGTATTTGTTGATGGGCAAGTAGTACATTATTCCATGCCTAGCACCCTGAGCGAACAAGGGGTTATCTTCAAAGACCTCAACCGTGCAGTGCAGGAAGATGGAGAAACCGTGCAACGATACCTGATGACCCAAGCCGTCACACCGTCTGATGGGAAATTCGCCGCGTTGAATGGGGCACTATGGCACTATGGATGGTTTGTGCATGTTCCTCGTAACGTCACTGCTGAAGTGCCTATGCACATTGTTGTTTATAATACGCACAATGGGGCAAGCCTGCCACGCGCATTAGCTGTCACAGAAGAAAGTGCCCATGCCACGGTGGTTGTGGATTATATCTCTGCCGAGACTGATGAGCTATCTGCCTTCATTGGTGCGACCGAGTTATTGGTTGGGAACAACTCAAAACTAACCTATGTTGCATTGCAAGACTGGAGCCGTCAGACGTTTGAGTTTAGCCACCAAAAAGGGCGGATCGGGCGTGATGGAAACCTAGATTGGATTCTAGGCGTGATGGGAAGCCAACTGACCAAAGCGTTCATTGAAATCGAACTGGACGGAATGGGAGCAAATGGTCGCGTATCGGGATTCTTCTTTGCCGATAAAGATCAACTATTTGATCTGGATACCCAGCAAAATCATAATGCCCCAGCAACAACTTCTGACCTGTTATTCAAAGGGGCGGGCAAAGATCAGTCCCGTACTGTATGGCAGGGTATGATTAAATCCCTACCCAAGATGCAAAAGATTGATGGATTCCAAGCAAGCCGCAATCTTCTACTGTCAGATGATGTACGCATGGATGGTATTCCGGGCTTAGAGATCGAAGCCGATGATGTCAAATGTTCACATGCTGCCACCTTCGGCACATTGGAAGAAGCACCCATCCACTACCTGATGAGCCGTGGTATCCCACGCAATATGGCAGAAATCATGTTGATTGATGGATTCTTTGATGAATTGCTCCAACGTATTCCATTTGAAAAAGTGGTAGAGCGATTGCAGTCGGCGGTTGAAGCCAAAATCATTAGCTAATGCCAATTAAGAAAGGGGAACAATTGTTCCCCTTTTTACTACAATAAGGTTTATGCAATGGCAGATTTCAAAGCAGTAGCGCGTGTCACAGAGTTCACCAGTGATGAAGATGTTTTAGTTGTGAACTATGGACGCTTTTCAGTGTTGTTGTACAAAATTCATGGTGAGTTCTTCGCTATGGAAGATCGTTGTTCCCATGCTGATGTTTTGCTGAGTGATGGGGAAATTGATTTTGTGACGTGTCGCATCCAATGTCATAAACATGGTGCGATGTTTGATCTCAAAAATGGGCAGGCATTAACCCCTCCAGCGGTGATAGGGGTAAAAATGTTTGAGGTGAAAGTCACAGACCAAACTATTTTAATCGCTCCCAAATAGAGGCAAGAATGTCTTCTATCGCACATACACTTTTGAATCGTTTCTACCAATCCACCCCTTTAATTCTAGGACACCGTGGGGCAAGCGGTAACGCCCCGATGAATACGCTTTCCGCCTTTTTACTCGCTCATCAAGAAGGGGCACATGGTATAGAACTGGATGTTCATCTTTCTGCAGATGGCATTCCTGTTGTAATTCATGACCACACTGTGGATGCAACCACGAATGGTAACGGGGAAGTGGGGAGCATGACGGTTCAGCAACTCAAACAACTCGATGCTGGATCATGGTTTTCTGCTGAGTTTGCTAACGAAACCATTCCTACATTAGAGGAAGTTTTCCTTGCCTTGCCACGCGATAATTTCCTCATCAATGTTGAAATCAAGGCAAATCGTCAACATCGCGCTCAGTTGGTTCAAGCGACTCTTGCTGTGATTGAAGCAACACAATCATTAGAGCGAGTGATTATCTCGTCTTTTGATCCGTTTATTTTACGCCTAGTTGCCCGTGCCAATTCCCAAATTCCGATAGGCTATCTGCATTATCCATCCATCCCATTCTGGATTCCTTGGTTTATGAATGGTGTGCGCCATGAAGCCATCCATCCATACTATCAACAAGTCAATCAGGGTTATATTCGCCAGATGACCGAACGTGGCTATAAAGTTCACACATGGACGGTTAACGATGTGGAGGTCGCTCGTAAACTAAGCATGTTAGGCGTGGGGGCGATTATCACAGATTATCCCGCACGCATCCGCGAAGCGATTCAATCCTGAAGAAACCAGAAATCACCCTAGACTTTTCATCGAAGCAGGGGTATATTTTCAACACATTACGGTGGCTGTAGCTCAATGGCAGAGTACCTGATTGTGGTTCAGGGTGTTGTGGGTTCGAGCCCCATCAGCCACCCAAAAAAAGCTCTCTTTCAAGAGGGCTTTTTTGTTGCCATACGCACGCCAGCCTGCTTAGTACGTTCCATTTTTCTTAAGCCCACACGCACCTGATCCAACCCAATAACAGCTTTTTCAGCTTGCGATAACACAGCTATTGTCGGAGTAGCGGGTGGTACTATCTTCTCTACTGGTTTTGATGCAACTAAATCTGTATTGGGATTGGGGATGCCAAATATCTCCCAGATGGATAGTTGATTAGGGTCTTTATTGGTTGAAGGCTCTAGTGAATGACTGCCCGACAATGTGGTAGCAGTGGGCATGAAAGATGTTTCCGCTGTTACAGTAGCATGAGATGGAATGACTTTTGATAGCTCTGCCGTATCCTTGCGCGGGTCAAGCGTTGGTGGGATTACACTAGGTTGTGATCTAACCCCACCTGAAGCGAGTGTATCATCCAACTGGACGGGACGAGAGGGTTGAGTATCCTCAACGCTGGCAATGGTTTCCAACGCGAAGGATGGCGTAACGCTGGTGGGTGAAGGGATTTCCTCTAGGGTCGTGAACGTGCGTTCCTCTGGGACTAGGCTACCGTCTTTCATGAGGGACTTGGGCGCGTAATTCTCTAAAGAGCCTATGGTATTGCCCAATTTGGCAAGGCTCTTTAGGCTAACGTACATTTCATTTTGGATGGTGCTATTCATCCCTAAACGGTTTTGTACGCCTCCTAAAATCCCTTTTAACTCATACTGCAATGTCCATTGTAAAAGTGTTCCCTCAGCAATTTCTTGTAAGCGAACCCGCCCAATACACGCCTTATAACGATGTCCATCTATAAACTGATATTCAAATCCTAAACCGTCATACCACGTCAAAATCTCAAAAACCATTTCTAAGCGATTGTCGGTAGTTTGTCGCCAACGTGTTGCAACACCTTGCCGCTTTTGGCTCAAGAAAGAGATTGCGGTACAATCATGATGCCATTGTAGATTGTTCTCGAAATTGGATATGAAACCCCATAAGGCAAAGCCGGGTGTTTTCACCAGAATACGTTGATCGATTGTATACATAAGTGTTGTGTTAGATTGGTCACAGTTTACATTTGTGCTTCATGTTACACTATTTTATAGCTTATGAGTATTGAATCAATTATCGGATACAAGACGTGTTTCCAAATCCACAATTCATCTTCGCTTTATTGCTTGCCACTTTGGTTGGCGCGACTTATCATCTAATCGTTGGGGGCAATTTGCGCCGTTTGGTGATCTCAATATCTGGGGGGTGGTTCGGTTTTGCCATAGGACAGTTGATTTCTTTTACGACGCAAAATAATGCTTTCATGGTAGGACAAATCAGTTTATTGTATGCTTTAGCTGGCTCAATTTTGTCTATTGTCTTGATCCACTTTATCTCGCTTGAATCAAAGTAGAATGGTCAAATTCTATGTCACATCCTGAAATTGAGAACGATCACGTTAATGAAGCAACTGAGGAATTGGATTTACAGCGCGTTGTTGTAACAGGCTCCGTTCTATTTATAGCCATTACGTTATTGATTTTTGTGAGTGCGATTATCCTTGCCGTTTACACCGAAGATCAATTCGGGTCTGTTATTCAAGTCATTCGGGATATTATGATTATTCTGGTTGTGTTAGAAGGGATGTTGATTACGCTCTCACTAACCATTTTGATTATCCAAATGGCTCGCTTGGTCAACTTATTACAAAGTGAGATTGCTCCCATCTTAAAAGATTCGCGTGAGGTGGTGGCGCAAACCAAAGGAACTCTCGAATTTGTCAATCAAAACGTCACCCAGCCCATCATCACCGCGAGTAGTTTTATGGCAGGGGCGACTACATTCATCAAAGAACTATCTAAGATCAATCAAATTATCAATAAGAAACCATAAACCGATAACGGAATAAATGCTCATGACAAATCCTAAACCAGCACCTGCACCAGGGCATTTTATCCTGCCTACTTTAATGGGAGTCGTCTTCGGTGGGATTATCGCGCTACTCTTTGCCCCGACTATCGACGAACGACAAAATGCTATTGAACAGGTTAAAGAACAAATTCAGAACAAACTCCCTCCTGACCCTGTACAAGTGAGCCTTGCACAAGGTCGAGAAGCAGCAAGGCGACGCAAGGAAGAGCTAGGACAGCCCTAGCTCAACATAACAACTACCGATCACCTCAATGAGGTCACTGGCAATGACAGCGCGTGTGCTACCCAGTTGTTTGGCTGCAAGGTGTCCGCACATACCATGTAAGTAAGTCGCATTCAAAGTTGCTTGCAGGGGGTCTAGCCCTTGTGCAAGCAAACTCACAATCATTCCTGCTAAAACATCCCCCGAACCAGCTGTGGATAGCGCATCGGTTTTGAATGGTGATAGGTAAACAGCTCCATTCGGGCTGGCAATAACCGTGTGCGCCCCTTTCAACAGAACAATACAGTTCCATTCTTGCGCTTTTTCCTGTGCTAGATGCAAACGGTTTTCTTGCACAGATGCCGTAGACAGGTTACATAACCGCGCCATTTCGCCGGGGTGTGGGGTCAAGATGGTGTGAGGTGGGAGAGCTGTATGCCAATTCTCAATCTGGCTTAATAAGTTGAGTCCATCGGCATCGACTACCCAAGTAGGTTGTTTGATAGCTTCTTGTGCAACAGAAATGGGTTGGGTTACTTTGTTAGGTAGGAATCCTAGCCCTCGCTTTTCTAGGTGAGGTGTCGCGCTTCTTTGCTCAAGTAGCAACGCTAGAAATTCTTTTGTTTGTGCTTCCTGCCCTAAACCAGGTCCAATGAGCAAAGCATCATATTGGGGGAGTTCAGATAGCAGAACAGTGTGGGCAGTATTGGCGATTGCCCCCATTATATTGGGCAAGACAATCCATGTTGGTTCAAGCAAGTTACCCGCTAAAGCATCGATCACTCCTTTGGAGGAGGCAACCGTAACTAAACCTGATCCAGTGCGATACGCACTCTTTGCTGATAATCCAACCGCGCCAATATAGTTGGTTGAGCCACCCACAATCAACACCTTACCGAATGATCCTTTATGCCCCGTTTGCTTGCGCACAGGAAAAAGCAAATCACTACTCATCATGAATTGTGCGCTCCCTTCCCCATACTGTTTGAACAAATGAACGGGTAATCCAAGCGTGGCAAGCGAGATGAGACCGCTCACGGTTTGGGCATCTTGCGTTAGGATCAATCCTTGTTTCATTGCCATCAACACCAGTGTTTCATCACAACTCAATGTGAGGCGATCAACCTCTCCCGTGTCGGAATGTACCCCACTTGGCAAATCAATCGCCAAGATATACGGGCGTTTTTCTAGTTTGATGGGGGAGGTGCCCGTCACTTCTAGGAGCGTCTGATTGGAGACACGCCGTAAAGTTTGTTGGGTTATCTGTAGAATTCCTGCAATCTGTCCTTCTAGGGGTAAACGCACACCAATTCCCAACAGTGCATCAACGACTATCTGGCTGGTAGCAATTAAATTCTGCAAGACTCTATATTGTTGATCCTCTTCAGCAATAACCATGAAAATGGCGGCTTTAACTAGATCGCTGTAAATGGGTTCTTCAGGATTGATTTGCTTGGCAAAATAAAGTGAAAGTTGCCATGTAGGATGCAAGGACTTCAACAACAATGCGGTGACGATTGCATCCATCCCATTGTTACCCCCTCCAACCAAGAAGGTGATTTTAGCTTGATCCTGATCTTTGCCGATAATCTGTATTAAACGTAGGGCAACGGCTTCAGCAACACGCTCAAAAAGATATGCTGTGCCATAGCCACTTTCTTCTGCACGGGATTCAATCGCCTTGATTTGGGACGCAGTGAGAATAGGAATCATTTGGTGGATATACCTTTTTTATTCAGCATACCCAAATAAAAAGATTCCAGCAATAAGCTGAAACCTTTTTAGGTGGTGAATTTGGCAAACATGAACCAACCCGTTTAGTGGTTGCGATTGACTACACTATGAGCAATCTCAATGAGTTTAGTCCGTGCCAAAGAATCCGGCAGATCATTTAACAGATCAACAGCATCATCTACAAATTGTTGCGCCATTCGCTGACCAAGTTCGATGGTCTCTGCATTCATCATTTGACTTTTAATGGCAACCATTGGATCGGGGGAATCGGATAGCACTTGAGACAATCCTTTACCCTGTTCAACATCCAAGCCAGCTGTTTTACCTAACTGAAGCGTATCCCCAGTGAGATCAAGGAGATCATCAAAGATTTGAAATGCCATCCCAATCTTATAACCAAAGTCACTCAACGTCTGTACAACGCTGTCATTGGCACCAGCCAACATCGCACCCAGTTTGGTTGCAGCACTGAACAAGACGGCTGTTTTAAGACCAATGATGTTGTAATAGGTTTTCATATCAAATTGCTTATTTTTGACCGCATAAGCCTGTAGGGTTTCGCCCTCTACAAGTCTGATGGTTGCATCGGCAAAAACGGGAGCAACTAAGGGATATTGTGATGTGATTTCATAGACTTTTGTAAAAAGAAAATCACCTGTTAAAAGTGCAAAAGTGCGTCCCCATTTAGCATTCACACTGGGAACACCGCGACGAACGATGCCATGATCGTTGATGTCATCATGCACAACACTTGCTGTATGTACCAATTCAATTCCAGCGGCAACATCCATAGCGGTTTTCAAGCCTGTCCCGCCTAATGCAATATAAGAGAGCAACAACATACGTGGGCGTACACGCTTGCCGCCAGACTGGATAATGTGCCAGCTGGCATCTTGCAACAATGTTACTTGGCTTCTTGTGGACTCCAACATAATATTGTCAATAGCTTGAATGAGTTTAGTGTCTTGTTCGATGACACTATCGAGATTATCGCTGGTTATTTCCTCTACTTGCGTTTCGGGAAGAGTCAATGCTTCCATCATTGTGTCCTGTCATGCCAAGTTTTCAGAGATTGTTTGTTACGTTTAGAACTAACTAAACGTATTGTATATCAATCTAATGATGGGGTCAACAATTTTAAGGCGTATATTTATCACGGTCTAAAGTTACATCTCTTCATCTTGAATGAAAAGACGCTTCCATGTTGCGGGGTACTCGCCACGCTAATATGAGATTCATGCCGTTCAACAATATATTTCGCTATGGCTAGTCCCACTCCCACCCCATTGTAACGCCTAGTTGTAGAGCTATCCACTTGATAAAACGATTCAAAGATGCGATTAAATTTATCTCGCTCAATGCCGATTCCGCGATCAATTACAGAAATCTCAACGTGTTCATCCAGTACAACTACCTTAAGATCAACTTGTTCCTTGCTAAATTTTAAGGCATTGTCCAACAAATGCTGTATCACAATGCTGATGGATTGCTTGTCTCCCCACACAGGGGGAGTTTGTGGGTCGATCTGGATGGTGACTCGTTCTAAATCATTTTTATGTTGATGACTTCTTCGCAGATGACGTATAGCATGTTCAATACTTTCTTGTATCAAAATGGGAGAAAACTTGTCTTGAATAGTATCTGATAATAAAGTGATATTCTTGACGATAGACTCTAAGCGAGCCGTTGATTGAATCGCCATTTCAGTCAATTGATTATCTGTTGTTTCCTCCGCCAAAAGATGGATAGCAGATTTAACTTGTAATAGGGGGGGTTTTAATTCGTGTGAGACATTATGGACTATCGCATTTTTTAGTAGTTCTAAGTCATGTACACCGCGTTGAAGTTGTAGATACCTCAAATAGAGGGGGACTTGTGTTGCGATCACGTTCGCTAAAAATAACGGGGACATGATCGGCAAGAGCAAGTTACCCTGTGGCTTCCCCTGCATTGCAGGGTCGTGACTGACCATAATCATGAAAGGGGGTTTAGTTGGGTGAGATAACTTACTTTGTTGGATTTCATCCAGCAAATCAGCAGAACGCTCTGAGAGGCACATCACTACACAATCTGCATACCCCATTGTGTCGCGTTGTGAATCTATCCATGTAGCAAGCGTGTTTGATAGGTTGACCAAGACAACATGTAATGAGTCCCCATTTATCGCTTGAGCCATTGCAAGATAGTCTTCTGGGCCATGCTCTAAAGTAATGATATAGGTGCGGATCTGTTGCTTAGGAATGTCAGACATGATGCTTTGATTTTAAGACCCAGTGTGTTTAAGGATAGACTTGAATGGTAACATTACGCTGTATACTATCAAAGCAAAGTTCTGTTATAGTCCTCAAATAATTACATACAAATTTGTAGCAATTGGCAAATTTGTCGCAGGTGCATTCGATCATGCTGGGCAATAAAGTAAACCATTTCAATTAAAGTGGTTGTTCCAAAGACACTATGCTGAAAGGTTCGTTCCCATAAATCATCATCCAACGTGTGTAGCAATCCCATACTAACCCTCCGTTCCAACAAAAAATGATCGACTAAGGCTAACGGATTCACCTGATAAAATGAATCAATAGGGGGGTGCAGAGAAGTGGTATGTTCCGTGATGAAGGCATCAGCATCTTGTAGTACCTTTAGGATGAGTGGACGATAGTTGAACATTTCCTTCTCCACTAAATGGGCGATATTCTGTGCAATTGTCCATTCGTTTGGGATCAGAGTCCTGTGCCATTCACCATACTCTACATGGTTTAACAATCCATATAACGCCAAGACATTCGCCTCTAGTTGAGCCAACACACCATCTGGATGTAGGTTCATATCTGTTGATTCTTCCCATTGTTTCGGGTTGAGCATATTCCATGTTGCGATCCCAAGTTGGTTGAATACCCCAAGAGATAATGAATCATAACACACCATCAACACTTCATCTGGCTCTAGCGTTGAACGCGCCAATATCTCGGCGTAGTAATACACCGAAGGCTTTAAGTAGTGGCTATTTTTCCCATCACCGATATACATGATAGGGGGGGTATGCAAGTTCTTAAGGTGAAACGGCAAGAGTGGATTCACGGCGATTAACACACTAGGGATGCTTGATAGTAGTTCTTGAATCTTTGGATGAGACAGATAATCATCTAGTTGTTGTTCTAAGCGGTCTCGATAAACCTCACCAAAGCGTTCTAATGAAGCCAGATCACCATCTATTGTTGATGCTAAAAGCGCGGTTATACGGTCATAGATAACGGTTGTACGTTGTTGTATTTCTGATGAGTAGGTGAGGCTAACCTGTTGTTGTAAAGTTTGGGGTGAAACATCTTGTTGGGTATAACCTTGTAACCATTTTGATAGCTCTTGCAATAGGTGTGCATTCTCATCTTTCATCGGTAGAGAAAGATCAATTAGCAGTGCTTTAATGCTCATTGGATTCAGCATCCTTTAATGCTGTATCAAAAAGATTCATAACATCTTTTCTGTGCTGGTTACACAGTTCACAGCCAACGTAAGGATTTCCCACCATGCGCTGATGTTTAGTGCAACTTGCCACCACCTCCACATGGCGCACTATCCCCAATAATCTATTGGAGATAGTTACTTTTAGATCTAAGTCTGGGCTGGCATTGGCATTGAGAATTTCTGGAACGGAGCACTTATTGCAATCACTCGCTTGCCATCGTAGTGAATCAGGATTTTGCTTAACACTACGACACTCTTGTACATTTCGCCCACGATGAAAATCTGCATAGTAGTATTTACAGAGCTTGCCGCTTGGAGTTCGCATTCAACTTTCCTTTCTGCTCATTATTTCAGCCAGCGCGTTGCTTCGGCAACCATCTTATCAAGAGGGGTATTCTTAAGTTTACAATCGGGCAAGGAATCTATAAACTGCGCCCCATATCTTTTGGTGGTCAGGCGATTGTCTAAGATGATGAATACGCCACGATCATTTTGCCCACGAATGAGTTTATCAAACCCCTGTCTAAATTTAAGAATCGCTTCTGGTAGCATGAAATCCAGAAAGCTATCGGTGTATTGTTCAGAGCGAGACGCAATCTTGGGGTCAGATGGAACGGGAAAGGGTAACTTAGGAATGACCAACGCTTGGAAGAAGTCGCCACTTGGAATCTCAATTTCTTCCCAGAACATTCTTGCACCTAGTAAAACTGTTGGGGTATTGCCTTGAAAACCCTCAACAAGCGCACTGGCACTTGTGCCATCACTTTGATCCAAGACATTGATATTCCCTAACTTTAGACGTGGCGCAATCCCTCGTGAGGTTTGGCGAAGTTGCGCATATCCAGTGAACAATGCCATAGTCTTACCACCCAGTGCAGTAGCTATCTCAATGATGATCCGTTCAATAGTCGCTTGATAGCGTTTGGCATTTTGAATATCCGGCATATCTTTCGGTGTCAGAATCAACACGCGATCGTGATAGCTGAATGGACTACCAACATCTTTGGATTTGAAGCGACTTGCATTTAGTCTATGCTTTAAGTAATCGAATGAACCGGTAGTGGTGAGTGTGCTACCCGTTAGAACAATACTTGGATACTGTTGCCAAATACGCTTTTCAAGAAGCGTGCTAACTTGAAGGGGAGCACTGTGTAAAACAATTTCTTTGAAATGTTCACTCCAAGAAAGCCAGCGCACATCATTGACAATTTGTGCCTGCATGAAATTTGCCAGCGTATCATGACAATGCTGAAGGGTCTTCTGTGAACTTTCCAATGTAGAGCGATGCGTTGAATAACTCTTGAAGTTGTATGATTGTAGTTGTTGAATAACTTCATCTAAAGTTTGGATAGCGTCCAACAATCCTAAGATATATTCGCTGAGTGTAGACCATTTTTGGCGAACGGCTTCAAAGTAGGAATTTTGCAGGTCTCGCTCAATAATACGCGCAAGATTATAGTTGTCTTGTGTATTCTTGATATGCTCTTGCAAGAACCGCTGAAGCGCAACGAATACATCTCTAACATGTCCATTCGTTTCTTTCGCCACATTTTTTACATCAATGATGTATTCTAAAACCCGCTTCTGTTTTTGCTCTGGAATATCACTTTGTTGGATAGATGTACTCAAAAGTGTAAGCACCCCACGCTTGGCATCCACCAAATCAACAATCACCGCATGCAATAATTTTTCATCTAGGTGATGGGTTAAGGCATCTGTCACCGCATCTTCTAGGCGGTTAACCTCATCAATGATGAGATTGTGGGTGCTGGGTGGAAGCATTGCTTCATCGTGCGAATCATTCATGGAAGCTAAAACAGCATGGTTGGTCAGAATCAGGTGAGCGTGCCCTGCCTCTTGATAAGCATGATATAGTGGGCATGCTATCCCACTCGTCCCCCCACATTCATTTTTGAGACAGCCTGTCGATGTGGCACTGCTAATTTGTCGCCATGCCTCATATTCACTTGATCCGCGCAGGCTGATTTGTGAGCGTAGATGAACAGGTTCTTCTAGTTGTTGAACCAAGATTTTAGCAAGAACACGGAGTTCTTCTATGGAAGTAGGTCCACGTTGTTTTAGTAAGGCGAATTTTTGGAGGCATAAGTAATGTACGCTTTCTAACAGGACTGTTGACTTAGGAGATTTATCCGCCAATAAAGATTGCAAAATGGGGATGTCATGTTCTAGTAAGCGTGTGAGGGATTCCATTCCTGCTACAGAAATAATAGTGCGTTCATTGTTTCTAACGGAGGACAACATGCTGGGAATTAAATATGCCCATGTTCTTCCCACTCCCGCTTCTATCAGCATTTTGCCATCGCTGTTGAGTGCATCCGTCACCATCTCTACCATAGTGCGTTGTGCATCGTTGGGTAGGAATCCATCGAGAAGCGTTGCAAGCTGAGCGTCAGGTTCAAAGTAAGCATTCACTTCAGCAACGGATAGAGCTTCGCGCGGGGTTAAACGGTTCTCAATAACTTGTTGTGAGCCAGCTATTGTGCTTTCATACTTGGCAGTCTGTGATGGGAGGGATGATGGTAGGTCTTGCGTATTTACTAACGCTTGGAAGAAAGGCAACCCATACCAGCTGAGTCCACTTCCAGCCTGAATAATTTCCTGAGCAATGGGCAAGGGCAGGGCTTTCGCTTTATCCCATAGATACCAATATAGGACACTACTTGCTTGAGCATCGTCCAAAGCGCGGTGTGCATCTTCTAAAGTGAAGCCTACTATTTGAGTGGTAAGATGGTGCAGGTTGTAGCGTGTGGCTTTGGGTAAAAGTACGGAGGCAATTTCATAGGTATCTAACGCAGTATGATTCTTGAATAAATCTAACGTATTCAAAAAAGATAGATCAAAGCCAACATTATGTCCAATGATGGGGCGGTCTCCCACAAAGTCTTTTAATTGCTGAATAACTTCTGAGATGTAAGGAGCATTCACCACATCATCTTGTGTGATGCCCGTCAACAAAGAAACCACCTCTGGAATGGGCATGTTGGGATTAATGAGCGTTTGGAACTCTCGAATAGTTTTACCATCTTGTGTGATGACAGCACCAATCTCGATAATCTTATCCTGTATTGGATCAAAGCCTGTTGTTTCGAGATCAATGGCAACCAATTCACCATTCATAAGTGACTCCTATTCTCAAGTTGTTCAAGTTTTTGAAGTATAACAATAAACCCCCTTCAATCGTCAGGGGGTTCATTGGATTGTTGAAGTTTTATTTAATTGGTTGAAGCGGTAGGGGTGGGTTGTGGCGTTTCTGAAGTGGGTTCAGGGGTTGGCTCAATTGCCATAGCCATGACCTCTTCAAAAATGGGTTGCAACATCTCTCGCTTATCCTTCAAATCCGTCGCATCAATAGCCACGAAACTTTGACGGCTTAAAGCTGTTGCACGTTCATCCGCTAGAAGCAACCATAAGTAAGCACGTACTGCTTCCTCTTGCAACGCCCCACGATTGACAATCAAATGTGTGGTACGGCTTAACGGATAAGTTCCATCCCCAACGGTTTCCTGTGAGGGGATGACACAACCGTCACCAGCATTGACAGCAATTAACTGGATATTTGCTTGTTGATTGTCCACAACATCTTGATATTGTTCCCAAGTGACCAACGTCATTGCCCCTGAAACATTGGCAACGGCAGCCGCACGGTATAGCGAATCGCCCCCAGTTTCTAAATCAGCACGTAGGGGAGTATTGCCGTCCCCTAAAGTGGACATCAACAAACTGGCATTGATGCTTCCATAGTTGTCTGTGAAAAGGGTGATCGGGGTTTCTTCAAATTCAACAGAAACCTGATTCCAAGTTTCTATTGCTTCTGCTTGCGTTCCCCATGCCAACATCAGTTGTTCAGTCGTCAGACATTGCAATGTCTCATCCTGAGCATTCCCCACCAACACGACGGCTTGTGTTCCCATCTCAATATCTAGCAACTCTATATCAACAGAATCACAGTTTTGTTGAAGCACATCGCTGATTCCATTACTGATGACAATCCCCTGAACTTCGCTATTGCATAGTTGCCGTTCACCATCTGTCGATCCTGTGAAGGTTGCATTGACGACTAGCGAGGGATAGCTTTGGGAGAGGCTAGTGTTAAAGGTATTGATAACCGAAGCGAGATTGGCTGAACCGCCGAGTGTCACTGTGCCCGTTACACTCGGAGAAACTTGGTAGGCACTTACCTCATCAGAGAACAAACGTCCATCTACTTCTCCGCTGACAATGCTACTGAGCAACGCAATATCCTGTGGCGTAGCTTTTAATACATCTGTTTCGTTCAGCATTTGATTATCTTCTGTGATGGAAACAAGCAACGCACTCAATACAGCGGTTGCGGTTTCAGTTGCTGAGGTGTAGGCATAAAGTGGTTGTGCAAGGAGATAGTCATCCGCAAAAAGAGTTTCATCATTTGCTGCAACGCAAGTTGAACCGCTTGTTGGGAAGATACTCAATACCTTAACGGCATCCAATTCTGCTGTGTTCAATGGAATAAAACCCAGTGCATTCACATCATTAGCAACAGCATCCACGACATCAGATGTATTTTGAGCATCCGCACGTAACCCCAGACCACCCACCACATCATCTAATAGTTGATAGCTGAATGTACCTGTCTCAGGTAGATAGAGAGAGATCGGTTGTTCTTCTTCTGAACTTGTTGAATCCGCTTCTTTGAAGTCATTCCATAGGGAGGGGGTGCCTGTTTGGCTTGGTGCCAACAATGAATCTAATTCAATCTCAGATAGACAATCAACCGTGTCATTCTCTGGATGAACAATTGGCAACACGCCTACATAACCAATTCGTGATTCCGCAAAGTTGATGGATTGATCTTTACATAGCGTCTCTTCTTCAACAGACATGGGGCGGTTTGTCACCACCACATCTAGCTGACCAGCACAAAAACTCGCTATGCCGTTATTGGTACCCTCTGCCGTCACTTCAAGCGTTAACTCACCAATGTTCTGTGTGACAAAATTCGTCCCGATTACATTACCACCAACTCGTGGTGTAACACTATCCTGACCCAATACATTTCCTGAAATAACCAATATCACCAAAATAAAACACAGGATGTGTGTCATTTGTCGGCGCATCATATACTCCTTACCAACGAGAACTTGACAAATTATCGCAAGATTGTACTGTTTGAAAGATAATTGTCCAGCTATTTATTGTACTTGAGGGTAAACATGAGTGATACTGAAACTTTGTTCGATGCCATAGGTGGGGAAGAAACCATCACCCGCTTGGTTGACTACTTCTATCACAAAGTGGAGAACGATCCCATTTTGATGAAAGTCTTCCCATCTGATCTTGAAGCCGGGAAAGTCTACCAACGCTTGTTCTTGATACAGGTATTCGGTGGACCCAATCACTATAGCCAACTGCGTGGGCATCCGCGGTTGCGAATGCGCCACATGCCCTTTCCAATTGACCAACAAGCGCGAGACTTGTGGGTGGGGTATATGTTGGAAGCGATTGATGCCGTAGGGATTCAAGAACCTTACCAAACCCAAATGCGAGAGTATATGGAAAACGGAGCAACATTCATGATTAACCAACCGACTGAACGTACCTAATGCACATGATGAAAAGATATGCACTGGTCATACTGAGTCTTCCTCGTCCCATTCGGATCTTATTGATCCTTCTGCATGCCTTACTATGTACAATGACATTAAGTGCCATACTTGATTGGATTATCCAAACGGTTGCCAGGGTAAGGGCTAACCCCATGATCTATCTGGATTATGTGTTTGATTTACCACCCAATCAACAACTAGCTTTGGTGGTTTTATTCAGTTTAGTTGCTTTACTAGACTATCTATATGGTTGGATGCAACTTGTTGGAATGATCGGAGAAACGATAGTTCTGACCGAGAGCCATATAGTTTACCTGCGGTTAGGTCTGATTTACTTGTTGGTGAGTTCTATATGGATTGTCAGCAACCTTGCCCTAAGAGTTATCTAGCCCATTGAGGTGGTATTTCTGGAACGCTTCGGCAGTCCAGGGTAGGTATGGGGTGAAGAAGTGTTCATAGATGGCGTTGGCATACTCCCGTATCTCAAGCTGTGCGTCCGATGCCATGCGCAGGCGTAGGAAGTTCATGAG
>JBMOEO010000056.1:0-23895 GCA_049318945.1 Phototrophicaceae bacterium
GGTTAGAATATGGACTATCTGCCATGACAACATGGTTTTTAGCGTTTTTCCCATTAACTGATAGTCTTGTAGCAATTCCTTTTGGGATGGCAACTGGAGTGGGTCCCTATTCCGTAATTATATGGACAACATTGGGTGATTTAACATCCATCCTAGTATTGCATCTTAGTTATGAACAATTATTACAGAGTCATCGAATCCGAAATTGGCTTGAACGTTTTATCTCTATAAAAGTACAAACACAAATTAATCGCTGGGGGATTGGCTTGGTTTTACTACTCACGCCATGGGCAGGGGTCTGGGTTATGGTAATTGCTATTAAGGTATTAGGGCTTTCGTCTCTCCACTTTCTGGGGGCAACATTTGCGAGTAGCTTCCTCTATACTGTTGGATTTGTATTGTTGATCCAAATAGGGGTAGATGTCTTCATATAGACATAGGCTTTCTCTAGCTTTTAAGCAGTGCCCATCCCAAGCGTGCCAGATTCCACACGGTGGGGCGTGCTTCAAACCACATCAACCGCTGGCTCACGTTGGCGAAGTTCGGGTTGGTGGGGGTTTGACGGTTGAGAATGCTGTCGAAAGGCGCGTATATGACTGACTTCTCAATATGCTCTAACAGGAGCGTGTTATGCACCACGCCGATCCCGCTTTGAATATCGTTAGGGGTTGCACCAGCATAACCACCCCATCCGATCTCTTGCAACACAAATGAGGTATTCCCATATAGATTGACCGTCACCATGCCATAACGCAATTGGGCGATCCCCTGCTCAATGCCCTGCCGTAGGGTTGGGTTTGCCCATGTTTTGGGATGCACCAACAGCGTCACGGTGAGCGTGCCCCACAGCACCTCATTCACGAAGCGCACCGCTTGCTCCAAGAAATCTAGGGTATCGGTGGCAGAAAGCGCGGTCTCCGTCACCAAGCCACAGAATGCCTCCTGCTTGAAGGCGATGTTCTCGGTATCCAGTGGGTCAACATCGGGGATGAATGTCCAGGGTAGCAACCCGTTTTTGTCTGTGCCAAATTGCTTGGCGTGGGGGTGGGCTTGTAAGAATGCCTGATGGCGTTGGTGTGCATCGGGATAGTATGCCAAGCGTGGGCTTGCCTGCGAAAACGTGAGTTCAATCGCTTGGTTGAGGTCATGGCGTTTGTCCCATTCCGCATGTTGAACGACCACGCGCGGGGTGACGCAATTGAAGCCGGCGTTGGTGGTAACTTGGGCGGCGATATTCTCCCCATGCAATAACACATCCTCATCAGACCACTCGCCCGGCACCACAATGATTGGGGAGACATTGCCTAATTCAGCGGTGAAGGGCTTGGTTACTTGGCGACGATTGTCACGTTTATTGGCGCGTCCGTTTTCACCCGTTCCAAACACAATCGCATCATAAGTTTTATCAGAGCCAGTCATGTGCAATTCGTCTATGCCCTCGTGCTGAATGAGGTATTGCGCCTGCTCCACCCCACCATAAGCCAATTGCAAGAAGCCACGCTCAATCAAAGGGGCGAACACCTCCGCCAGCAAAACGCCTAGATACTGGTTGATGGGGTTCAACTTGAGGATGACCACTTTATTTTCGCCGTAGAGTTTGTGCAGAAAATCGCCCGACAACAACCCGCCGATGTTGCCCGCGCCCAAGACCAAGACCACTTTTCCAGCTTGGTCAGGATGCTTATAGTGGCGTGCCTGCTCGGCTCGGATTTGTTCAAGCGTGGCAGATGGCTCAAACCATACTTCTGCCTTCACCCCAAAATAGATGATGCGGTCAGCCAGCGTGTTAGGGAAGACATCCGCCACCACTTGCCCGTTCTCGCGTTGATCGAAGTGTGAGGGCGTGGGTGGGTGGGCGGTGTGTAGATGGGTGAGGGTGCGTTGCAAGGCGGAAAGGTGACGGAACATGATGCCCAAGATGGCGGCATCCTCCCCATCATTCAGGTGAAGCGTCCCCTTGGCTTGTTTGCTAAAGTCAATCCAGCGTGGGGCAACGGCAATCAACCGCTCACGGAAGCTCTCTAACAGGGCGATGCGCTCCGCTAGGGTAAGCGTAACCCACGTTGCCTTACGCGCCTGAAGGGTTTCAACCGCTTGGTCAAGTTCATGGGGGGTGGAGGGAGGAAGGTATTGGGCTTCTACAAAAGAGATCATCAGATGGCTCACACAGGGCATGGACGATGGCATTGATTATAGCGCAACTTCACCTGCATGAGCCATATTCGTTATGGATGCCAGACTAGGGGATGATCGCGGTTACTTCGGACGCATCCCTAGAGACTTGGCGCAAGGTTGCCAAGCTACTCCGTAATTGGCGCACCAACCGCCGCCGCCCCAAAATCACCATCGCAATGAGCAAGGCAACGGTGGCAGCAATACGAATCCGCGCTGGCAAGCGATGCCACCGCGAGATCAACCCAGCGTGGGGTTTGCCCACCAGTTGGGCGTGCAGGTGTTGCCGAAACGCCAGTGAAGGCTCCACTTCGGAAAACATCTCATCCAACTCACACACAATCTCTGCCAGTTCTTGCGCTTCATTCAGCGGGATGTTATAAGTCGCCGCCAAAACTTCAACATCTGCCTCCCCGTGTAGGGTTGCTGTGGTGAGGGTTTCAACATAGTTTTGTAAGCGTTCGTCATATAGTTGGGAAAAAGTCATTTTAGTTGGCTAACCTCTCTGATTCAGAGTTCTCTTCCGTAAGTTGATCGCGCAGGACTAACAAGGTACGATGGTACAAAGATTTGATCGCGCCTTCGGTCTTGCCCATGATCTCCCCAATTTCTGCATTGGAAAGGTGGTGGACAAACTTGAGGAGCAACAGTTGTTGACGTTCTTCGGGCAATTGATGTACAGCCTCTTTGAGGCGTTCGCTCTCTTGCTTTTCAACCGTCTTGTGTTCAGGATCGCTTGAGAAAAGTTGATTAGCGATGTACTCATCTAAAGGAATCACCTTGCGCCGTTCTTTGTCCCGATGATGGTTGGCAACCAAGTTATGCGCGATACGGTATAGCCACGCTTGAAAGGGCAACCCACGATCTTCGTAGTTTTCGACATGCGCCATCGCACGGAAGAACACCCGTGATGTTAAGTCTTCGGCATCATCACTGTTGCCCACGCGATAGTAAATGTAGCGGTAAATCTTATCGACGTACCGTTCGTATAGCTCGCCAAAGGCATCTTTGTTCTCTTTAGCCAGCTTCACCAATTCAACATCGCTGAGGGTTTTGAGGTTCAGTTGGGTGGGTTTACGATTAAATAAGCGCATGAGGATTCTCATTATGGTTGTGTCTTCTTGCCTTGTATAACACGTTTTGATTGCTTAGGTTACGCACACTTTCTAAATGGCAAATGAATAAGGACTCCCCTCGTCGGATGCCTTCCTTCTCATCTATAATATGAGTTCACTCAATCAGACATCCAACCATTCAAGGAAGGCAATTGATGTCCAATACCTTATCGTTTCAGCAAGTCATCCTCAAATTACATGAGTTTTGGTCACAACAAGGCTGTGTTATCTGGAGACCCCATAACGTGCAAGTGGGCGCGGGCACGGCAAACCCCGGCACCACGCTTCGGGTACTTGGGCGCGAGCCTTGGCGCGTGGCGTACATTGAACCCTCCGTGCGCCCGGATGATGGACGCTACGGCGAAAACCCCAACCGCTTCCAAATGCACACCCAATATCAGGTGATCCTCAAGCCCGACCCCGGTAACTCACAAGAGTTGTACTTGCAATCCCTAGAGGCAATCGGCTTAAACCCACGTGAACACGACATCCGTTTTGTGGAAGACAACTGGGAAAGTCCGGCTTTGGGCGCGTGGGGCTTGGGTTGGGAAGTGTGGCTGGATGGGCAAGAGATCACCCAGTTCACCTATTTTCAACAGGCAGGCGGGCTAGAACTCAATCCCGTTTCGGTTGAGCTAACCTATGGGCTAGAACGCATCGTCTTGGCATTACAGAACAAGCCGAACGCTTGGGAGATTGCCTTCACTGATTTGGATGAGGTGGCAAAGCTGACCTATGGGGACATCTTCCACCGTGCTGAGTATGAACACAGCAAATACTATTTTGAGATTGCGGACATTGACGCACTCAAGCACAGTTATGACATCTACGAAGGGGAGTTCCGTCGCGCGGTAGAAGCCGGCGTATTGTTACCCGCCTATGATTATGTGTTGAAGTGTAGCCACACCTTCAATGTGTTGGACACGCGCGGGGCAATTGGTGTCACCGAACGCGCTCAATACTTCCGTCGCATGCGCGACATGACGCGCCTGATTGCGAAGGCGTATGTTGAACAGCGCGAGGCGTTGGCGTATCCGCTGGAGAAATTCAACCTCGCTTGGGGGGCACCTGCCCTTGCCGAAGCCCCTGCCATGCCAACGCATGTTCCTAGCGTGGCGGCGGATTTCTTGCTTGAAATCGGCGTGGAAGAATTGCCAGCCCAAGATGTTGACCTTGCCCTCGAACAGGTGCAAGCGTTGGCAACCACCCTCTTTGATAATCTACGGATTCAGCATAACGGCGTTCGCACGTATGGCACACCCCGTCGTATCGTCTTGATGGTGCGTGGGGTTGCTCCACAACAAATGGACGCAACCAGCGTGGTGAAGGGACCCGCCGCTGATCGTGCGTTTGATGCTGAGGGGAAGCCCACCAAAGCCGCTATCGGTTTTGCGAGTGGGCGCGGGGTGGATGTGTCCGCTTTGCGCATTGAAGAGGTGGAGGGGGGACGCTACGTCTTCGCTGAAGTCTTTGAGAAGGGGCGACCCACGGTTGAGGTGCTGGCGGAAGAGTTGCCTAAGTTGGTGGCAGCCATCAAGTTTGGTAAGGCGATGCGTTGGAACGATAGCCAAGTTGCTTTCAGCCGTCCCTTGCGTTGGTTTGTCGCGCTGTTAGGGGAGGCGGTTGTGCCCTTCACCTATGCTGGGGTTGCCAGTGGCAACATCACGCGCGGGTTGCGCCCGTATGGCTCTCCGTTATTCAGCGTCTTGAATGTGCAAGAATACCTCACCACCCTCAAGCATCAGGGGATCATGCTGGATCGGAACGAACGGCGCGAACAAATCTTGATTGATGCTAATCGCCTTGCCCACGAAGCAGGCGGGACGCTGATTGTAGATGAGGCATTGCTGGATGAAGTGGCTAACTTGGTGGAATGCCCCACCCCATTTGTGGGAACCTTTGCCGAAGAATCGTTAGAGCTACCCGCGCCCGTCCTCATCACCGTGATGCGCAAGCACCAACGCTACTTCGCCATTCAAGGCGAAAACGGCTTGCTCCCCAAGTTCATCGCCGTTCGCAATGGCGACCGCGAACACCTCGACAAGGTGATTGCAGGCAACGAAGCGGTACTACGCGCACGCTATGCCGATGCTGCCTTCTTCTTTGCGGAAGATCGCAAGAAGCCCCTTGCCGCTTTCTTGCCTCGCCTTTCCACGCTGACCTTCCATGAAAAAGTTGGCTCCATGCTAGACAAGAATAACCGTGTGATGGGGTTGGTGGCAGTGTTGGGCAAGCTATTGGGCATGAATGCGGATACTCGCGCCATTGCCGAACAAGCCGCTCGCATCATGAAAGCGGATTTGGCAACCCAGATGGTGGTGGAAATGACCTCGCTTCAGGGTGTGATGGGGCGCGAGTATGCCCTGCGTGAAGGGTATCCCGCCCCTGTTGCCGATGCCATCTTTGAACATTGGCTTCCCCGTTCCTCTGATGATAGCCTCCCGAACACCCCTGCAGGCATCCTGTTGGCATTGGCAGATCGCCTCGATACGCTAGTCAGTTTGTTCGCGGTGGGCTTGGCACCGAAGGGGAATGCTGACCCGTTCGGCTTGCGACGGGCAGCGTTGGGGGTGGTACAAATTCTCACCCACCACGCTATAGAGTTGGATTTGACCGTTGCCATTGAGCGCGTAGCACATGCACAGTCCATTACAGTTTCTGCAGAGAGCCGTCAAACGCTGGCGGATTTCATGCGTGGACGCTTAGAGGGATGGTTGATTGATCATGACCACGCGCATGATGTGATGATGGCGGTTTTGGCAGAGCAAGCACACAACCCCACCCGTGCGCTGGCAGGTATTCAACAGTTGGGGACGTGGGTTCAACAGCCCGATTGGGAAACCACCCTCGATAGCTTTGCACGGTGCATTCGCATTACGCGCAACGAAACCACCCTTTACACCGTTGATCCTGCTGCCTTTGTGGAAGCAACCGAACGACGCTTGCACGATGCCCTCACAGAAGCACACGCCACCCTAACCGCCACCGATAACGTGGGCGCGTTCTTGCAGGTGTTTGCCCCCCTTGTTCCCATCATCACAGACTTCTTCAATGAGGTCTTGGTCAATGCAGAAGAGCCACAAGTGCGCCAAAACCGCTTAGGCTTGTTGCAACAAGTAGGCTTGTTGGCACATGGGCGAGCAGACATGAGCCAGCTAAACGGGTTCTAGTACCATAAAACAAAGAGGACAGGTCTCATCAACCTGTCCTCTTTAGAATGTGGAAGCGCGCGGATTTGCACCGCGGTCTACGAAATTCGACGGTATGCGTCTACAAGTTTATCCGATTTATTGCATTTCGCGCACGGCTTGCCGAATGGGCACGGATCCGATTACTAGCTAACTTCACTTGACTCACCTTATTAGCATCCAATGAGTTGCATCCTACCTATCAAGTTGCGCCCTGCCCTCTCCGGATAGTCGCGGTTCAGGCGGACGGCTGGACTCACGTAGTTCCAGCACAGCTCTCTACAACCTAGTTAGGCTGCGAGAGCGTAGGTGTTTGTGTTTGCACCTAAATTTGGTTGCCCGTGTTAACGCGGTGGACGACGCGACTTGCAACAACCCATCAGCCTTCCGCATCGAATCTATAATCGCTCCCTGATGGCTACCTATATCCTACATCCTATGCGGATGTTTGTCCAGCATGAACCGTAAAGAACCTATAAGAAAGGTATTGGTTACTGGATGGGTAGCTGTTGGGCAAGCGTAGCAGGCTCAACCAATAGATGCTCCCGAATGTGAGTGCGCTGATGAGCAGAGATACCGATATGGGCAAGGTACGCTTCTACACTTCCATATCGCTTGGCAAGGTAGCTCAACATGGCACGCATCACCACTGGGTCTGCGCCAAACATGGGGGCAAGGTGCGCCTGCGTCATGCCAACGCGCTTGAGTGCCTTGATGGAATCCTCCCCCATTTGGGCAAAGAAGGCGTGGTAACGATGGCTAAAGCTATAGTCAGCGAGGATAGTTTCTTCATCCACCCCCAACAGTTTGAGCAACAAAGCGGCTGTCACCCCCGTGCGATCTTTGCCGGCGGTACAGTGGAAGAGGAGCGGATAGTTGCCCTCTTCAGCGAACATACTGAACACATCACGGATGACATTGGCATTGCGTTCCATCATGCCTTCGGTATAGAACACCTGCATAAATTCATCCATGCGATCACGATAGCGCAATAGCTCCATCAACTGACGCGCCCGCCCCATCTTCACCTCAACATGAATGGGGAGATATTGGGTGGTGGGTGGCAAGCGATCCGGTGCGTCGATTGCCTCTTGTAAGGAGCGCAAATCACATGAGTAGCGAATGCCCAAAGTGGTTAGCGTGCGCAGGTCGCGGTTGGTGAGTTTCCCTAACGCCCCCGTTCGATACAGTTGCCCATAGCGAATTTGCTTTCCGTTAGCGGTGCGATAGCCCCCCAAGTCACGGAAGTTGACCGCGCCTTCCAGTTGAATGAGCCGTTCCGCCCCCATGTAAGCAAGCGCGTGGGTGGGCGCGTATACATAGAAGAGCGGGCGTTTCCACTCTGTGGGGATGCTCACCCGTGCTTGTTGGCTATTGTCCACCTCCGTTAGCAGGCGTGCTTCTGCGAGAGATTGGAATAAGTCGGTGGCATATACCTGCACACGCCCTAAATCGGATGCCCATGCAAGATCATATTGCCCGATGGTTTCGGTGCGGTTAACTTGTACAACTTCTGCAATCTCAAGCGATTGAACATCTTCCAACCGATACGTTGGCTTTTTGCGCTTGATCCATGAAAAGCCCGAAAGCGTGGCAAGACCAATACTTGTGAAGACCATCTGGTTAGCCTCTCATCACTTTTACGATTGTGTATCCCGTTCATTGTAGCGTGAAACGGTTTCACCATATACATGAGTTTTCATCCATCGGGAACTAATGTCACGCTCAAATCGTCTAGGGAATAACAGCAGTCAAATAAGGAGTGAATCATGTTATCGTTCTATAAAAGATATACACGCGCGATCTTGAGCGTGGGGGCGTTGGTGCTGGCACTGGGGATAGGGTGGGCATGGACACAAGTTACTTCAACCGCTTCATACTATGACCGCGAGAACCTCCCCGTTGAGACTTTCCGTTCCGCATCGGCGGTCATGGCTGTTCCATCAAGTGCCCCGATGAGCGAGGGGATGGTACTTCAAACGGGTTACACCGCCTCAACGTCAGGTGGTGAGACGTATCTTCGCACGGAAGAGCAAGCACAACCCGCTGACCAAAGTGATGCCTCAGAGCGCATCATCCTGCGTGATGCCACGCTGACCATTCAGGTGGAAGATTCTGCCGAAGCCATTGCCGTAATCGGAAGCATGGCGGAAGAGTTGGGGGGCTGGGTGGTGTCCGCCAACACCAACCACTCAAGCACATATCAATATGGGAGTGTCATTGTGCGTGTGCCCGCCCAAACGCTGAATACCGCGCTTGAGCATATTCGTGAGGCAAGCGTCAACGTCACCCAAGAGATCATCAATGGGCGCGATGTCACTGAAGAGTACATTGACCTTGCCAGCCGTTTAGAAAACCTGCAGGTGGCGGAAGAACAATATCAGGCGATCCTTGCCACCGCTTACAAAGTGGAGGATGTGCTGGCAGTTCAAGCAGAACTCACCCGTGTGCGTGGGGATATTGAAGCGTTACAAGGACGCTTGCGTTACTTTGATGAGGCATCGCGCTATTCGTCAATCACGGTGAACGTCACCGACTATGTGCCCACTGTGGGCACGGTCAACGTCAGCCGTTGGAATCCGTTGGAGACGATTGAGAACGCTTTCGGCAATTTGATCGCCTTGGGGCAAGGGACGGTGGACATCCTCATTCAAGTGGCAGTGATTGGGATTCCCACCCTGTTGGTCGTGTTGATCCTTGCACGGGTGGGATGGACGGTTGGACGCTGGGGATGGCGGTTGTTGTGGGGAAAGCGTGCCTAAGCGGTTACTCTTCTTGTATGCGGCGCATCGCGCGGAGGGCAACCATCAAGCAAGTGGTTGCTCCAATCAAATACATCAAGCAGAACAATAGCCACGGCGAAAGTAGGGGCAGGTTCAAGACTTGCCCGTTCACCACACGGCTCACCTCGTAGTACCAGATGCTTTGTTCGGTGCGTAAAATCTCTTGGGTGGCAAAGCCTGCTACCAATGGATTGAGGCTTGCGCTGATGTGTTGCCCATACGTCACCAACACCTGCACCAACAGATAACGATCCCCCACCAGATTGCCGAGAATATTCAACACCAGCCCAACCGCCGAAGGCACAACCACCGCCCCCATAAACACCACCATATAGGTGCGGATATTTGCCCCAAGCGAGCGGGGTTGTGTCGCGCTGAAGTATAGACCAAGCGCACCAAGCATGAATGCGGTGACGCTCATCAACACAAAGGCGATCACAATCTCGGTTTGGCTTACTCCCCCGAACAGGAAGGCAATGCTTTGTAGGGGAATCGCCGCCAACAGCAACAATAGGATGAAGCTCAAGCTACTTTCTAGCTTGCCCATCAAATAGGTGGGTTTGCCCAAGAGCGTTGTCCACAGCAGATCATACGTGCGTCGCTCGCGCTCATGCGTGATTGCCCCTGAAGTGAGGGCGGGGGCAATGAATACGATCAGGAGCATTTGAATGCCCACCACCGCGGCGAACAAATACCGCCCGATCAAGCCGGTGGCACTGCTAATCTGTTGGTCAAAGGCTTGGATGGTTACATAAGGCAGATAGGTCATGAGCAAGAATAGGCTCATCATCAAAAGATACACCGTTAACACCACGAATGAGCGTAGCCCACGCATGCGCCCGCGCCCGTCCTTGAGCATGACGGGATTGATCCGAAACACGTGCCGTGCTTGCCACAAGCGGAACAAACATAGCCCACCCAAAAGCACCAACGGGATGCCCACGCTGAACCCCAACCATACCACCGCTACGGCATTGCACACGACTAAGGCGAGGATTCCCCCTGATGCCCACCATTCACGCGCCAACACGCCCAGCATGGACACCAATAACAGCACCATATTAACCCCTAAGCCGACCATCACCAACATGAAGCTGACCGAGTGCCCGCCCCCAAAGCGAAACAGGAACGCCGTCACAACCCACTCCAGCGATAAGCCGAACACCTGTAACAGGGCTATACCCAGCAACGCCACCATGAACGCCCCACATGCCACCGCCCCCCAACGAAGCGCGTTAGCAATCGGGTGGAGGGATTGATCTAACAAGGAGACACTATCGCTTAACGGTTCATAAAATTGGTTCATCATCAGGAACACGCGCCCCACTCAACGGATGCCTTTATGATACGAGCATCCGCCGTACATGGCAAACAGCAAATGTTCCGTGCTAGGCGTGCTATACTGATCTGCAGTTGTTTCGTAATGGTTTAGTAGCGAAAGGCAAACCTGACATGACCGCCACCATTCTACAAATTGGCAATCTTGTTGTGCTTCCGTTTTGGTTCATGATGATCTTTCTGCCCCATGTGAAGTGGGCGCGTCGCATCGTTAGCTCTCTGTATGTGAGCATTCTCCCCGCGGCGTTGTATCTGCTGATGTCGGTCTTGCTCTATAGTGGGCAAACCACTAGCTCCATGTCGCTGGCAGACTTTGCCACCCTCACGCCCGAAACGTTGGCGGCATTGTTTTCTGATCCTTACTTGGCGGTGTTGGGGTGGATGCACTACCTCGCTTTTGATTTGTGGGTGGGGCGGTGGATTTATTTAGACGGCATTGAGCGCGGTGTCCATCCGATCTTGCGTGGCGTGGCGATGCTCTTCACGTTTTTGTTGGGTCCAATCGGCTATTTGCTGTATCTGCTCTTCCGTCAGTTTGGCAAACGTAGTGCGGTTTCTGCCTAGTTGATGGGGGGCGGATGAACACCTAGACAGGGTGGGGCATTTTAGCGATACTTTGGCACATTATCCAAACAGGGTATCGGATCTATGGCGATAGACTTCTTACAGTACATCCCCATTCTGCTGGTGGGCTTTGTGCTTTCAATGGGCGTAACCCCCGCCACACGCCAATTAGCGATGCGCTTGGGCGTGGTTGACCGCCCCAGCAGTGCGCGTAAAGCTGGGGCACGCTACACCCCCTTGATGGGAGGGTTGGCAATGTACATTGGGTTTACACTTACCCTGTGGATTTTTAGCCCTCCGCAACATTTGTTTGAATTGGCAATGATCGTCGGGGGGGCAACCATCCTAGCAGGGGTGGGCTTGCTTGATGATCGCTATGATTTGGGCTGGCATACCAAACTAGGAAGCATGGTCTTGGTCGCGCTCATGTTGGTCATCGGCGATGTGCGCATCAACCTATCGCGCGTGTTCATCTTTGATGTTGCCTTCTCGGTTTTGTGGTTGGTTACATTGATGAATGCTGTGAATTTCTTAGACAATATGGATGGCTTGGCGGCTGGCTTAACCGCTATTGCCAGCTTCTTCTTCATGGTGATTGCCATCTTGCAGGGGCAAGTGTTGGTCAGTAGCCTTGCCGCCGCCTTGTGTGGTAGCACGCTCGGCTTTTTGGTGTATAACTTTAACCCTGCCAGCACTTTCATGGGGGATATGGGGTCGCTGGTTTTGGGCTTCATCGTGGGCATCTTAGGGATTAAACTCACCTTTGCGACACAACCGCTAAATGTCACGTGGATGATCCCCCTATTTGTGTTGGCATTGCCCTTGTCGGATATATGCTTGGTGGTGTATACCCGTCTAAGTGAAGGACGCTCGCCCGGAGAAGCGGGCAAAGATCACACCTCGCATCGTTTACGCAGTCGCGGACTTTCGCCCATTCAAGCCCTATTTGCGCTATATGCCTTCTGTGGGGTATTTGGCACAATCGCCCTGTTGATTAGCCTTGTTCCGCCCTTTTGGGGCATGATGCTGGGGGGTGTTGGATTTGCCATGCTGTTTGTGTGGTTTCGCTGGATGATGGCTTTACGGCAACGTTATCAACTGGAATCAAAGGGGAATTTATGAGTAGAACCGTTCTCGTCACGGGGGGCGCGGGCTTCATTGGCTCGCATGTGGTGGCTCGCCTATTGGAAGATGGCGCAAGTGTGCGCATTGTAGATAACCTTAGCACCGGCAAGCATGAAAATCTGCTGGGGTTCAATGGGGACTGGACGCTGCATGCCGTCTCAATCACGGACATGGAGGCAATCTTGCCCATCTTTGAGGGAGTGGATACCGTGTTTCACATCGCCGCCCTCCCCTCCGTTCCGCGTAGCATCGCCTTCCCCCAAGACTCTAACCTCAACAACGTGAATGGCACGCTCAACGTGTTGAATGCGGCTCGCTTGGCAGGGGTGCGGCGTGTGGTCTATGCTGCCTCCTCGTCTGTTTATGGAAATGTGCAGTCCGAATACAAATCTGAGGATATGCTCCCCAATCCGCTGTCTCCCTATGGGGCGGCAAAGCTGGCAGGGGAATATTATTGCAAGGCATTCACCGCATCGTATGGTTTAGAGACGGTCATCACACGCTTCTTCAATGTGTTTGGCGCACGCCAAGACCCCAATTCGTACTATTCCGCTGTGATTCCGAAGTTCATCGCCACCATGCGACGGGGCACATCCCCCATCATCTATGGGGACGGGACGCAATCGCGCGATTTCACCTATGTGGCGAACGTGGTGCATGGCTTGATGTTGGCGGCGGACGCTCCCCAAGCGGTGGGGCGGGTGTTCAATATTGCTATGGGGGGGCGGATTGAGTTGGTGCAACTGGTGACGCATCTCAACCAAATCTTAGGCACGGACATCACGCCTGAATTTGCGCCACGCCGACAGGGGGACATCCTGCACTCGTGCGCGGACATTCGCCACGCCACCGACTTATTGGGCTACACCCCAATTGTGGACTTTGAAACGGGTTTGCGCCATACAGTGGATTGGTATATGACCCAACAACCCCCTTCCTACTCGGATAACACGGATGATTAAAACCCATCCGCGCTAACCCCATTCCCATGATACGGGGATGGGGCAGGCGCAAATAGGGTATCACCGCTGTCTTTTCGCAACGCTCTCCGCTACAATGAACCGCATTGCCTACAGCATCAGGTACATCAACTATGCCCAAAATCGCCCTAGCAACCTCCCACGAACGCCCCCAATTCACTGAGGAAGAAACCTTGTTGCGCCCCCCGTTAGAGGCATTAGACATTGCCTTAGAGGTGGCGATTTGGAACGATCCGCTTGTGGATTGGACGGAATATGACGCGGTGATTATCCGCTCCACTTGGGACTATCACACCCAAGTATCATTGTTCTTGGAGTGGGTTGCCTACTTAGAGCAGTTGCGGGTGGTGGTGTGGAATCGTCCGCATGTTTTGCAATGGAATAGCGATAAGATTTATTTGAAAGACTTGCATGATGCCCACGTTCCCATTATCCCTAGCGTGTGGGGAACGCCCAAAACCAACCTGTATAGCGTCATGCAACAACAGGACTGGCAAGAGGTGGTGGTCAAGCCACGCTATGGGGCAACCTCGATGGGCATTCAACGGGTGACATTGGCGGACGCGCCCCAATTTGCCCACTCTTTGGCGCATGCTTTCATCCAACCAATCATGTCGGAGATTCGTAAAGGGGAGTATTCGCTCATCTTCTTCAACGGCTTGTATAGCCATACGATCTTGAAAGTTGCCCAAGCAGATTCCATCTTCGTCAACTATGAATATGGTGGCACGGTTGAGCGGATTCATCCGCCGTTGGTTTTCATCGAAGCGGCGCACGAGGTCTTACAAGCGGCGGCGCGGTGTTTACGCATGGACGCGCGTGACTTCTTATATGCGCGGGTGGACGGGCTGGATGTGGAAGAGAACTTTGTGCTGATGGAATTAGAGTTAATTGAGCCGGAGCTATACATTCGCTATGACCCCCACCGCGCCCCAGAGGCTTTTGCCCAAGCGATCCATAGCAAAGTGACACAAGCATGATTCGTTGTGGGGTAGACCTCATCGAGAATGAGCGTGTTGAACGCGCCCTAAGACGCTTTGGCACGCGCTTCTTGCGTCGATTTTTCACGGAGGCGGAACAGCGCGATTGTGGCGAACGGGTGGAAAGTTTGGCGGTGCGTGTTGCCGCCAAAGAAGCGGTTGCCAAGTTGCTGGGTACGGGCATTGGCACGGTGCGCTGGGTGGAAATTGAAGTACGTCGGGCGGAAAGCGGTCGCCCATTTTTGAATCTATACGGACAAGCGGCCATCCATGCCCAAGCACTGGGCTTGACAGAATGGGACATCAGCCTTAGCCACACCGCCACCACTTCAATTGCTATGGTGATTGCACAGTAAATCCACAATTTCGTTTATAATGTGTTTGACGAATTTGCCATTTTGCGGTAGATTCTATGAGTAAACAGTTCGATGTCGAAATGTTCAATATCGAATGTTCTTTGTGCTATCCTTGATTAATGTTTTTTATAGAGTTTGTTTGGGGAACCAAGATGTTCAAATCTTTCCATAATCGGGCAAAGTTTGCTGTTGTAATCGTGTTGTTGTTCGTCCTGTCCTTGAGTGTCAGCATGGTTGGCGCACAAGAAATGGTCTTTGATGTTGATGCCATCATCGCTAACGCTGGTGGTGAATGCCAAACTCCTAGCGGAGATCCGCTCATCATCGGCTACCTGCCGGACTTCTCGGAAGTGGGCGCGTTTGCTGATGTGCCCGGTAGCCAAGCTGCCGAGTTCATGGCAGAACTCATCAACTGTGCTGGTGGGGTAGATGGCACACCCGTTCAAGTTATCATCCAACCAGGGGACGCGCTTGATCTTGAATTGACCTTGCGTGCTGCCCAAGACTTGGTGGATGCTGGCGTGCATGTTGTGCTGGGTCCTCCCTTCTCTGATGTGGGCTTGCCTCTGTTGAATGCGTTGGGCGGACAAATCCCTGCTTTGCACGTCGCTTCAACTGAAATCGTCCTAGCAGACCCCAGCATCTACTCCTTCATCCCCAGCTTCATCGACGAAGTACAGGGGAATGCTGCAGGTGAATGGGCATACGACACTGGATTCCGTCGCGCTGTCACCCTGTCTTCAACCGACAACCCCTATTTCAACGTCACCACCGCCGCCTTTGCTGAAGCGTTCGTTGCGATGGGCGGGGAACATGTTGGGGACTACAGCTTTAGCGTTGGGGACGATGACTACTCTAGCCAAGTGAATGAAATCCTCTCGCTAGACCCCGCGCCCGATGTTGTCTACACCGCCAACATCATGCCATTCGTTGAAATTTTCGCTGGTCAATTGCGTGCTGCTGGCTTGACCGATATTCAATTGGTGGGACCGGATGCGTTCGACGCAACCCGTATCATTGACGGTGGCGAAACCACTGACGGCGCGGTTTATACCACCCACGCCTTCCCCACCGAAGGTTCACGCTTGGAAGCATTCTTGACCGCGTTTGAAACCATCAAGGGCGAACCGCTCACCCCGGCATTTGGCGCATTGGGGGCAGATGCTGTGGTCTTGGTGGCACAAGCCTACCTCGCCAGTGGGAAGCAACTTGACCCAATCGCCATTGGGGATGCCATCACCGCGATGGAGTCTTTCAGCTTGGTGACGATTGACAGCGCAACCTATCAAACCGCTGATGGCGTGGTTGGATATTCCATCCGCAACGTTATCCTTGCCCAAAATGTGGACGGTGTTCCCACCTTCCTTGAAGAACGTAGTCCCGCAGACTATTCCGAATAATGCTAGAAGTAGCAGGCATTACCACAAAGTACGGTGATATTGCCGCTGTGCGTGATGTTTCGCTAACGGTTGGGAACGGCGAGCTAGTTTGCCTCGTCGGACCCAACGGGGCGGGCAAAACCACCACCCTCAATACCATCGTTGGACTACTGCGCCCCTTCGCTGGCTCCATCAAATTTAACGGGGAAGAGATCACCCGTAAAGAACCTGATGATCTGCTACGTATGGGGATTGCCCTTGTGCCAGAACGCCGTCGCATCTTTGCTGATTTAACTGTGCGAGAGAATTTGCTAGTTGCGGGTAGCATCCTGTCGCGTTCCAAGCGTCAGGAACGTGTGGAAGAAATGTTAACCCTCTTCCCCATCTTACGCGAGAAGAGCCAAACCTCTGCCGGCTACCTTTCGGGTGGGCAGGCACAACAGTTGGCAATTGCGCGGGCACTCATGACCGAACCGCGCTTGTTGTTGATGGATGAACCCTCGCTTGGCTTGGCGCCGGTGATGGTCGATTTCGTGTTCAATCTGCTAGAAACGCTACGCTCCCCACAGCGTGGCATGTTGATTGTCGAGCAAAATGCACGGCGTGCCCTACAAGTGGCGGATCGTGGATACATCTTGCGCACGGGGGAGATGGTTGACCAAGGGCAGGGACAGGAGCTTCTCACCCGTACTGACTTGTTCAAGAGTTATCTTGGTGACTAAATTCCACACCCATCCTTTAGAGGTTAAAAGTTAACGTATGGATATTTTTTTTCAAGCAGATTTGGTGCAACAAATTATTGATGGGCTGGGACGTGGAAGCAGTTACGCCTTGTTGGCATTGGGCTTAGCAATCATCTTTGGGGTGATGCACCTGCTCAACTTTGCTCATGGTGAACTCATCACGGTTTCGGCGTATGTTGCTTACTACCTCTCGGTGAGTGGCTTTAGCTGGTGGGTCATTGCCCCAGCAATCATCCTCACCTCAGTGCTGTTCTCGATGATTACCGAGTTTGTCGCCTTTAGGCGCGTGCGAGAGAGTAGCGACTTCACCATGTTACTCACCTCGTTCGGCTTGGTGATCTTGGTGCGGGCGGCGTTCAGCCATTGGGTGGAGGTCAAACCGCGCAACTTTGACAAAGCCTCATGGGTGTTCAATACCGTACAGTGGGGGGAGTTCAACCTTGAAGTGTATGATTTGGTGGTCATCGTTGTCACCCTCATCACGTTGCTGGCACTCACGTACTTGCTTCAACGCACGTTGTTTGGCATTGCGCTCCGCGCTGCCTCTGAAGATTTTAACGCCGCCCGCTTGATGGGTGTCAAATCTGACCGCGTGATCCGTAACGCCTTCATGCTGTCCGGCTTGTTGGCAGGCATTGGCGCGGTGTTTGTGCTGTTGCGGCGTGGACAAGCCGACCCTGGCATGGGGATTGAAATCCTGCTGATGCCCCTGTTGGCAACCGTCATCGGTGGGTTAGGAAGTTTACGCGGTGCGGTGTTGGGGGGCTTCTTGCTGGGCATTTTAGAAGTGTTATTCCGTAGCCGAATCCTACCCAACGAGTATAGCCATCTCACCGATATGATGGTCTTTGCAGTGATCGCGTTGGTCTTCATCATCCGCCCACAAGGCTTAATTACGGTACGCCGTGCGGAGCGTGTCTAATGGCTACGCAAGCATACGCTGTTGAGAATGAACCCCGCTGGTTTCGTTATGGTCGCGCTGTTTTCGGTGGGTTAGCACTGTCCGCCATTTTGATCGGGCTAGGCTTGCTCTACACGGTGGGCGAAGGGGGAACCTCGCGCGAGTTGTGGGTGAACCAATTGTTCATTAACGCCATCATGGTGGTGGGGCTTTCCATCTTCGTGGGCAACACCGGCATCATGTCGTTTGGGCACTTGGGATTTGCCACGATTGCCGGCTATATCGTCGCGTTGCTCATCATCCCTGTTGAGCGCAAAGTGCGTCAAATTCCGGATGCGCCGTTTGGCATTGTTGACCTCAGCTTTAGCCCATGGGTGGCAACGCTCATTGCTGTGACGCTCGTCACCTTGTTTGCCTTCCTGTTGAGCTTCGTCCTCACCCGTTCGGGGCAGGGGATTTTTGCCGCGACGATCATCACGCTTGCCCTGTTGGAAATCATCCACGAAGCAACGCTCAGTTGGGGCGCACTAACGGCTGGGGGCGTGGGCTTGGGCTTCATCCCCAAGCTGACTGACCGAACGCCGATTATTATCACGCTCATCATGAGTATCATCGTTGCGCGAGTATTTGCTGAAACCGCGTTTGGGCGTTGGGCAAAAGCCGCCCGTGAAGATGACATTGCCGCCAATGTATTGGGCATTTCCGCCAGCATCCCACGCACCATCGCCCTGCTATTGAGCGTGGTCATTGTGGCGTTCGGCGCGTCGCTCAAGGTGCAAGACATTGGCTCAATGACCCCGCGCCTGATGTTCTTTGAGCCAACCCTGCTCATCCTGTCCATGCTCATTGTGGGGGGCAGACGCTCACTCACGGGGGCGTTGGTGGGAGTGGTGGTTATTGCCATCGGGAATGAGTTCAGCCGTGTGACGGGTGACGCATGGAGCGACATCCCTGTTATCAACTTGATCTTCCGTCCGACGCTTTCACAGCTGTTCTTGGGCGGGGTCATGCTCCTCACCATGTTGTATCGTCCGAATGGCTTAATCAAGGATTGGGAGCTAGACCACCTGATACGGGATTGGTGGCGACGCAGAGAACGCAAGCCCAGCCAGCTTGCCCCCGCGCCAGACCTACGTGACCGCCCCGTTCACACGCTTTACGTTGAGCATGTGATTGTTGACTTTGGCGGATTCCGTGCGCTAAACGATGTTTCGCTACAAGTTTCTTCGCATGAGATCGTGGGACTAATTGGACCTAACGGAGCAGGGAAAACGACTTTGCTCAACGCCATCACCGGCTTTGCCCCCATCACCAGCGGACAAGTGCGCATTGACAACCGCATCGTGAGCGGAAAGTCTCCGCATCAGCTGGCACGCGCCGGCTTGGCACGCACCTTCCAAAACTTGCGCTTGTTCAAGGATTTGTCGGTGCAGGAAAATGTGGCGGTGAGTGCGTTGGCAGCAGAGCGTTTACAAGATCAGGCGGTAGACCCGCAGATCACGCGCTTGTTGGTGGAAGGCAATCTATGGGAACAGCGGTACTATCGCGCCAATGAACTAGACTATGGCAACCAGCGTCGCCTTGAACTGGCACGCGCGGCGGCACGCATACCGGATTTCTTGCTGTTGGATGAGCCGACTTCGGGCATGAGCGATGATGAATCCGCGCTGATGATCGAGCATATTCGCCACATGGCAAAGTCCATCGGGGCGGGGGTGTTGGTGATCGACCACGATTTACACTTCATCACCAACCTGTGCGACCGCATTTATGTATTGGATTATGGCACGTTGATTGCTCATGGCGCACCGCACATCATCAAGACGGATGAGCGCGTGCGTTCGGCATATCTGGGTGGCTAGACAGATCACCCCACCCGGCAGGTGCTGGGTGGGGTTTGGGTTTACGCGGTTGCGCTATGGCGTTGGAGCAAGGCAGGAAGCTCTTCCCGTATTTGGTCGCGCACTTGGCGGAAAACCGCCATCACCTCTTCAGGCGTGCCTTGTGCTTTAGCCGGATCGAAGTAGGGTTGATGATACACTTTACCCATCCCAAACCACATCGGGCAACTTTCTGCTGCGCTGTCGCACACGGTGACAACCGCATCAAACGGCTGGTCAACAAATTGCCCCACATGTTTAGAGACCATTTCGTCTGTGGCAATTCCAATTTCTGCCATTGCTTCCAATGCCTGCGGATGGACGTAGCCAGCTGGCTCTGTCCCAGCACTAACCGCGCTCCATTCCCCCGCCAACGCCTGATTGATGATGCCCTCTGCCATTTGTGAACGGCAAGAGTTGCCCGTGCATAAAATCAAGACTCGTTTCATTAGCTCACAATCCCTTGTGTAACACGCATAAATAAGGTTTCGATGTCTTGCTTTTCCTCAATGACATCAATTACATTGAAAGTCTCTACCGTGAATAACTTACGTCGCAGTGCAATCACGCCCTCGCTATCCCCCGTGAAAGCGCATTTCAAACTGGCACGCCCTTCAGTGGGAGGCAAGTCTTGCAGTTGATTCACTTCGGGGATGGAGTGTAACCACGCCTTCAGTTCCTCGCGCTCGGCGGGGGTACGGGTGACAATCACCAGCGAGATGTGCGGTTGCAATTGTGCCTGCATTTCCGCCATGCTCCCTTGCGCAATCATCTTCCCATTTTCGATGATGCCGATGTGCGTACAAATCTCTTGCACATCCGCCAGAATGTGGGTGGAAAAGAAGATGGTCTTGCCCATATTCGCCAACTCCACCAATAGCTCCCGAATCTCAATGCGGGCGGTGGGATCAAGGGCGGCGGCAGGTTCATCCAAGATCAGGATTTTGGGATCATGCGCTAACGTGCGAGCAAGGCTTAGGCGTTGTTTTAAGCCTGCTGAAAGCTGATCGACCATATCATCTCGACGGTGCATTAAATCCACCAGTTGCAACAAATCCCCCACCAGCGGTTTGCGCTGTGCTTCGGGAATGTCATAACAGGAGGCGAAGAAGTCGAGGTATTCCCAAACGCGCATGTCCTCATACACCCCAAACTGATCCGGCATATACCCAATTGACTGGCGCACTCCGCGTAAATCTTTGCTAACCGCGTAACCATTCACCCATGCTTCTCCACTGGTGGGACGGGTGAGGGTGGTCAGCATGCGCATAGTGGTGGTTTTGCCCGCGCCATTGGGTCCGACGAAGCCATAGATTGCGCCGTCCGGCACTTGTAACGCTAGACCATCCACGACGTGACGCTTGTTATAGGTTTTACGCAGGTCTTTGGTTTCGATGATGAAGCCCATGCTCATTCCTTTTGTGTTTGAATCGACGGACGATACGCCTGTAGTGTAACGCAGGTTGCCCTGTTTAGGCTATTCAGATTTAAGCGCGGTGGCATCTTCGCTACAGGTTTGGCGCGTTTCGGCATAGCTCAAGCCACAGGTGGGGCACACCTTACGCCCCTGCCCAACCGCCTGTTCCAGTTGCTGGATGGCAAGCGTGCGCTCCAGCCCTGCCGCAGTCAAATCCGCCAATGCCCACTCCATCGGCAAGCCATCGTGTAGGCGTTGTTTGAGTGTGTTGAGTTGTTCGGCAAGGGGACGCGCTTCCCGTGCGAGGCGTGGGGTGGGCTGGGTCAAGACGGCAGGGTCATAGGCGTGGTGGCAATGTTGACACTCGATGAACTCGGTTGTGTCGCCATACGGGATCAACGGGATGAAGTACAGGCTGATGTGGGGGCGCGTGCTTTTGCGCTCATACGGGCGTGGGGCGTGGCAAAATGGGCAGGTGAACGTGCCCCTATCCAGTGTTTTTGTGCGGTTGCTCGTGCCAAAGATGAAGATCATCAGGGACATTCTCCTAACTGGCTGGGATCATTGCTTGTCTATCCTGCCAAATCGTGCAATCATACCATCATACCGTATCATCATGATGACAAGATTAAAATGAAAGAATCTCAAGCGGTTGTACAACGTGTCCGTCGGCTAGACAAAAACTACCAACGGATTGATATTGCCATTGATAGTAGCCTTCAAGCCATCAAGCCGGGCAACGCGCTTCTAGCACGCCCTAAGTCCATGCGCCAAGAACGGATGTGGCATCCCTATCTGCGTTCGGTGTGGTGGCCCGTTGACCTCAAGAATCAACTCTTGGTGATTGACCGCCCCACCGATGAACGCTATGAGCCGGGGGATGTCATCGACATCATCGCCCCCATCGGGCAACCTTATCGCTTTCGGCGCACGCTCCATAACGTGTTGCTGATTGCCTATGACACCGATCCCTCCTGCTTGCTCCTGAATATCCCGTGGCTGGTCAACAACAATATCGGTGTCACGCTGGTTTTATTGGGACGGGCACGCGAGTATCCGTTTCAATCGTTGCCCCCCCAAGTGGAGATCGCATTAGGGGAAGACGGAGAGAATATGCTGGAGTGGCAATCCCAAGTTACCACGATTGGAAATGCCGATCAGGCTTTTGTGGCGGTTTCTCCTGCTGATGAAATGGCGAGCTTCCAAGAGATTTGGACGTTATTCAGCAATCGGCGTAACGACATCGGCAAGAACTATCTGTTCGGGGTGTTTCAGAACTTGTTGCCGTGTGGGGTGGGGGCGTGCGATGCGTGCATGATCCGCACCAAAGATGATTATAAACTGGCATGTGTGGACGGTCCCGCGTTCGATCTTGCCACACTTCCGTTCATCTCGTAAAAATGCGGTTATAATCTGGTACTTGTTTTGTTGTCATGCTGTGGGAAGTGGGAACTTTCTATATACTAAAAACGTCTTTGACATATTCTCCCCTAGATAGGGGAGATGATTTGATGGTTTTAGTTATTGGAGATTTCCCTTGAAGCGTTTTAGCCTTGCCTTGCTGATTAGTATTTTAGCCTTCGTCTTTGTCATTCCAGCTTTCGCTCAAGAAACGTTCGGTTTGACCGCAGAAGAGTTTGACGGGTTAGTGGCGGCAAACGCCAACAGCTCTGCTCAAGAACAATGGACTCTTGATTACACAGTTGACTTTAGCCTAGAAGGGGTAGAAGCAACCCCCATCACCGCAACACTCAGCGGGACAGGCACGCTAGACATTCCCAATGAGGCACTCTCTATCAGCCTCGCTGGTACAGTCGCTGGTGGGGGAGTGAGCTTCCCGTTGGATGGTGAGTTGCGCCTGATTGGCGAAGCGATTTACTTCCGCGCCACCGATCCCACCACCAACACTGACACCGGTTGGTACTACCTTGAAGACCTTGATGCGGTTATGGAAGGGGTCGAAGACCTCGCCAGCAGCCCGGATATGTTGGTGGATGCGTTCAGCGAAGGATTTGTAGAGGGCTTCGCAGGGGGCGCAGGCATTAGCGTGGATGAGGTGGATACCGACGCGCTCATGAACAGTGCAAACGCGCTTGCTGCCATCAATCCCGCAGACTTCATCTACATGGCATTTGACGGCACCAGCTACATCACCAGCCTCAGCTTGGCTAACTTGGTCAATAGCCCCGCTTTCAGTGAAAGCGTGTTGGGCGTGGTACAAGCTATGGGCGAGGAAACCACCGAAGGCGAATTGGCGGCAGTGATTGCCATCTTGGGGGTCTTGCTTGACGATACCAGCATCAGCGCAAGCCAAACCGTCAACGCGGATGGGCTGATTACGCAAACCGTCTTGGAGGTTCAATCCACGATAGACCCCTCCGCAATAGGCGAAACGGGCGAGATCATCACGGTTTGGTTCAACAACACCATGAACCTGACTTACGGGCAACCCGCTGCTGTGGAAGTTCCTGCCAACGCCACCCCCATTCCAACCGAAGTGATTGAAAGCGCACTCGCTGAACTCAGCGGATCCACCGCCCCTGAACCTGTCATCACCAACAACCCCGCCACCATCACAGCCGATACCCCCACCACCTTGACCCTCCCAGAAGGGTTGCCCGTGTCAGTAGCGTTCAGCGGTAACGGGACATACAGCATCGAGGTTCGTGGGTTGGATGGGGCAGATACTTACGTCACCGTCACCGACAGCACCGGCAATCAAATCGGTTACAACGACGATCACGGCACACCGCGCGACTTGGCGGCGTTCGATTCTGCCATTGAGAACTTGGCAATTAACGGGGATGTCACCATCGAGGTCAATCGCTACAGCACTGACCTAACCAACGTTGAGCTACTCGTGATAAGCGAGGGGGGCGCGGTTAGCAACAACGGCAATACTGCACCTGCAAACAGTACCACCCTCACGGTGGGCACGCCAAGCGTGGTTACGTTGCCCAATGGCATCGGCACA
>JBMOEO010000057.1:0-23503 GCA_049318945.1 Phototrophicaceae bacterium
CGAAAAAAACAATTTTGAATCCTATTTCGTCGCCTTTGCCTTTTACATCTCTTACTTTGTAATGGCCATTCCGTCATCGGTGGTCCTGCATAAAACGGGGTTTAAAATCGGGATGTCGCTGGGTTTGATCCTCGTCCCAACGCAATTGACTGGAACATCACGAGCTGGACGATCAGCAACGAATAGTTGTCGGTCTTACATATCTAGCTTCTGAATGAACGAGAGGGGGCTTTGTCTCCCTCTCGTTTGTTTCAAATAGACGAGGTTAAATCCATGTGGAAATATATTTTTAGACGGTTGGTGCAATCCATCCCAACCTTATTGGGCATTACGGTTCTCTCCTTCTTAATCATCACTGCCGCCCCCGGCGGACCCACTGCCGCCATCTCATTTGAGCCGGGTGTCACGCCTGAACGACGCGAACGTTTAGAACGACAACTGGGGGTCAATGACCCGTGGATTGTCCAATATACCCATTGGCTCATTGGGGATGATTGGCGACAACGTGACCTTGACGGTGACGGTACGCTAGATGCTTATGGGCAACGTAAGGGAATTTTACGCGGTGACTTCGGTAATTCATTCTTCCGCTCACGTCGTCCTGTAACCGACCTAATCGCCGAAGTGACCATCCCCACGCTAGAATTGACGGGGGCGGCATTGCTCTTCGGGTTGCTGTTCGGCATTCCAGTGGGCATCTTCTCCGCCATTTATCGCGGTTCATGGTTTGATGAAAGCAGTCGCATCATGGCGGTGATCTTCAATGCCGTGCCCGCCTTTTGGTTAGGTTTGATTCTCATCCTAGTATTTGGCTCTTGGTTAGAAGTGTTGCCGCTTTCGGGGCGATGTGCGCCCAGCCTGCTGGAAGGTTGTCCTCCACTTTGGGGACGCTTGGAATACTTGCTCTTGCCTACGTTGGTCTTGGGAACGGGCGGGTTAGCTGGCTATTCGCGCTATATGCGAACTGCGATGCTGGACGTGATCCATCAAGATTATATGCGGACTGCCCACGCCAAAGGGCTGGATAACCGCAGTGTGTGGTTTAAGCACGGCACGCGCAACGCGCTCATCCCGATTGCCACATTCTTGGGCCCCGCCTTAACCGGCTTGATCGGTGGGGCAGTTGTAACCGAATCGGTGTTCTCTTGGCCTGGGCTGGGTAGGGCAATCGTAGGCGCAACCATCGCGCTAGACTACCCATTTGTCATGGCGGTAGTGGTGATTAGTGGGGTCGCTTCGATTGTGGGCTATCTGATCTCCGATATGTTGTACGCACTGCTTGATCCGCGTATTCGGTTTTAGGGGGAATGATGACCCAGAACGCACAACCCATAGCCAAGCTAGATGATGTTGTTGAAATCAAAACAGGGGAATCCTTATACGCGAAGGCGTTCCGTCGCTTGTTGAAAAATTATCTCACCATGGTGATGTTGTTTATCTTGTTGCTACTGGTGGTTTTCGCCCTTGCAGGGGGATTGATAGAATCTGCTTTAGGGGTGAGCTATACCAAGACAGACCCGATGAATGCCTTCTTGCCGATTGGAAGCGCAGGGCATCCGCTCGGTACGGATGATCTTGGGCGCGATGTGTTGGCACGCTTGGCGTATGGTGGGCAGGTCTCGCTCGGTATCGCCTTTGCCACCGCGTTGTTGTCGCTCACCATCGGGGTCAGTTTAGGGATTATCTCCGCTTTTTACGGGGGATGGGTGGATGACTTCTTGGTATGGGTTATCACCACGTTGAACTCAATCCCCGGCTTAACGCTCTATGTGATTGTCTCAGCAGTGCTGTCGCCGGGTCCGCTAACGCTCATTCTTGCGCTGGGCTTCTTGGGTTGGACGGGCACCATGCGGATTGTGCGTGGCGAAACGCTCTCCTTGCGCGAGCAAGAATTTGTGGTGAGTGCCCGCGCTGTTGGTGCATCTGACTTTTATATCATGTTCAACCACATCTTCCCCAATCTCATCTCGGTCGTGGTTATCACGCTGGCAATTGACATCGGCTCACTGATTCTTGCTGAGGCAACCTTGAGTTTCTTAGGCGTGGGGATTCAACCGCCCATTCCAACGTGGGGCAACATGTTGAGCTTCGCCCGTCAATACCTCACGCGCGGACCTCACCTGATTATCTTCCCCGGCATTTTGATTAGCGTGACCGTCTTGTGTTTGTATGTCATTGGAGACGGCATCCGCGATGCCTTCGATCCTAAACTAAGCAAGTAGCCAGCACATTCTTATAACATCCATGTGGCGTTTCTCACTCAGGCGGTAGACAATACATGCCTGAGTGTGTGTCCATAAGCCAAGAGGAGTGACGGCATGAGCCTTGATTTAGAGCAGATTTTGCAGACTGTGATAGAGGTTGCACGTGGTGTGGGTGAAATTCACATGCGCTACTTTGAGCAACCTTTTCAAGTGGAGTATAAGAGTGGCGCGTTTGATGTGGTGACAGAGGCAGACAAAGCAAGCGAGGTATATATCCTTGACCACTTGTTGCCCTTGTTCCCAACGCATCATTTTGTGGGAGAAGAAAGCGGTGGGCAAGGTTGCCCAATCGAAGAAGCGCGTTATCGTTGGTACATTGATCCGCTCGACGGAACGACCAACTTTGCCACCGGCATTCCCCACTTCTGCGTGAGCATCGCCCTCACCGATGACCAACCGCGCCCGTTGGTGGGGGTGGTGTACAGTGCTGTCCTCAACGAAATGTACACCGCCATTCGGGGTGGGGGTGCCTTTCGCAATGGACAACCCATCCGCGCCAAGCACAATGATGACCTTGCCCAAGCGGTGATTCTCACCTCCATTCGCAGTGGGCGAACTGCTCCCACCTTTGACGATTTACAACACATTCAAACCATACGCCAACGGGTGCGCACGGTTCGCGCGTATGGGGCGGGGGCGTTGGATTTGTCGTGGGTTGCCGCTGGCAGGGTGGATGCCTTCTTTGAGCAAGATCAAGGCATGTGGGATTTCATGGCGGGGGTGCTAATTGCCCGTGAGGCAGGGGCGGTCGCCAGCGACTATAGCGGAAACGATACCAAGCTATTCACTGGGCAAGAAGTGATGGCGGTATCTGCTGCGTTACATGCTTCCCTCTTGGCGATGTTGTCCGAGTAAGACGATGCTACACCGTTGGTTAGGGTGGGTGGGGATCGTGTGGCTCGTACTGGGTGCGTCCGCCACAGGCGCACAGGTCGGTTGCACCGTCGTAGAACAGATCACCTACCCACTTGATCCTCATGCTTTTGAGGTGGTGCAGGCGTATGCTGAACGGTCGGTGCGCCATCAAGGGCTATATCATGCTGGGGAAGATTGGGCGATATTAGAGGGGAACGCACTAGGGCAATCGGTGTATGCCATTGCCAGCGGTGAGGTGGTCTATGCTTATCCGCAAGGATGGGGCAAAGATGGGGGCATGGTCATCTTAGCCCATCGCCTCCCCGATGACACTCGCGCCTATACGTTGTACGGGCACTTAAGCGAGAGTGATGCCGTCCCCTTCCCACAGGCGGGCGCATGTGTACAAGCTGGGGAGGCAATCGGGGTGATCGGGGACGCGCTCCCCACAGCGCACCTTCACTTTGAGGTACGGCTTGGACAAGGGTCTGCCCCTGAATTTGGCTATACCGCCGTCCACCCCAACACCCTCAACTACACCCATCCCACCGCCTTCATCCAAAACTGGCAAGCGCGGTTTACGCCTAGCCTGCGTTGGCTAACCGAATTGGTGCAGGTAGTGGGGCAACCGCTCCCCCTCAATGATGATAGCTTCTTGACCTTAACCCACTTGGGCATGCAGCTTCGGCGCGTCTCTTCGGATGGGCGGGTACTATGGCGCAAGCATTTGGCACAAACGGCAGTCACCTTAGAAGGCGTGCGGGGCACAAGTCTGATCTACTTTGCTGATGGGACGGTGCAAGAAGTGGATGCAGAGGGGAACTTCGGGACATTTTGGCAACTGTTCACCCCGTTAAATGATCTCTTGTTCTACCACGAAGGCTTACCCTTCTTCGCTTCAGAAGGGGGGATGATCCGCTTGGATGCTGACCGCCGCCAAGTCTTGCAGTATAATCTCGCGCTTCCATCGGTAGCGTGGGTCTTTCATACCCCCCAGATGATCGCCTTGTGGACGCGCAACAACGAGCTACATTTGTTGAACCCGTCAACATGGGCAGTGGTGGATGTTGCCCAACTGTCTGCTGTTCCCTCTGTTGTCGGCACACCCGATGGGGCGTTGTGGGTCTATACAGGGGGGATAGTGTGGCAGGTTGCGACGGATGGAACATGGGAGCGTACTGCTTGGCAACCGCGCAACGCCACCCCGAACGGTGGGCTAACCTTCTTGGAGACGGGGGATATTGCGGTGGCAGGCTTAGGCGAGTTGCTCATCTATACTTCCAATGGCGAGGTTTTGCGCCAGCATCAATTGAATGCGTTGGAGTCTCCTGCGCAAATGTGGGAGATGCAGGGGCAAGTGGTGGTTGCCACGCTGGAGGGGGGTGTGCAAATCATCAACCCCTGGACGGGTACACGCTGTGCCTTCCAAGCCTATGCCTACGGGATACCGCATGGCTGGCTTGGAGGCGATACCCTCTTGCGGATGCAATGGGGCGGGACGTTTCTTGGCGTGGAGATCAGTCTAGCTGGCTTAGGTTGTTAGGTGGTTGAGCGCGATTGCATCCATTGCACGCCGAAATCAATCAACGGTTGCACCCGTACCAACCGACACATCGCCTGCCCAATTCGTGCTTGCTTGACTTCATTCGCGTATTGTTGCTCAAACGCCTCGCCAAGCGCATCAAAATCGTCGCTGTCATACATTGGGCTATCGTATTCCACCCATTCACGTTGCCCATTGACCAGCACCGCCGCGCCCTGTTTCATCATCGTTTGGGTAGCACGCCCTGAACGCATCTCGGCAAGGTGCAGCACAGTACAGTTCTCATAGCCTACTCCCATCAAGAACACCCATCCATCCCGATCATACAGAGCGCGTAGGGGAGAGCTTTCGCCCATGCCATCATGCAAAGCGGTGATGCCCCCCACTAACTCACGCGCCCCCTGCCCGACCGCAGCGAAAGAATGCGCAGGATGATTGCTCCGTTGTGCGCCTTCCAGCGTGCGCACCAATTCCACAATGATGCCTAGCTGGCGCGTTTGGGTGGTGGCGGGGTCAAAAGCAGGCGTATGGTCACGCACGAGTTGCCACCATGTTTGCGGTACGGGTGGGTTTTGCCAGTATGATGGTTCAGAATTGGCGGAGCTATGCGTTGGAATCATCAACGTGCCCTCATCCCCCAAAACATCACGCATTGCCAAGATCACCGCGTTTGCCCCACCAATCACCCAACCTAAACTACTCAGCGAGCTATGCCAGATTACGGTTTGCCCGTTGTGTAATCCTAAATCTGTAAAGTCCTGCGCCAAGCTGGCGCGGGTGAGGGGAAGCCCGATTGTCCTGTTGATGGCAGATGCTTCTCCGTCATGATGTGTCATGTTGAATCTCCTTTGGCGGTCTCACTGGCGCGTGATTTTAGCAGATAATTTGTTATCATGGAGTTCTTGATGACGTGAGATAAGGATACCTTCAGCATGGACGAGATACTGTTGCCCACCGAACAATTCCGACAAGCACTTGCTACCTTCGATGAACGCTTTCAACAATTCCTTGCGCTTGCCAACACCTATCCTGCGAGCCACCGCTTGCGTGCAGGGGCGTGTGGGGTGTGGTCTGCCAAGCATGTGATGGAACATTTGAGCGCATGGATTCTGTATGCGTTCCATCAATATGACCGCTTTGATCTTGGTGAGTTGCACACGTGGGAATATGGAGATGTCGATGACTTTAACGCGGCTGCTGTGGCGTTTCGTGCCACGCAAACTTGGGAGCAGTCGCTAGAGGAATTACACGAAATGGTAGATAAGTTATACGCGCGTGCCCTGCGGGTGATCCCTGAGCAGATCAATGATTGCGAAGGATATGCGCAATGGTTGCAAACGTTGGGTGAGGATGCCGCGGCGCATCATGCTGAATTGGTTGAATTTATGGAGCAACCTGCCTGATGATGCCATCTTCTGACTTGGCACAACTTTGGAGCGCGGTTGAACAACGCAACGAAGAACAAAAGGCATACCTACTCCGTAAGGTATTCATCCAAATGGAATTTATCACCGCACTCAGCATCGTCACGGAAGAGGCATACGCTTATTGTGACATTTTTGAGCGTGAACATGTTGGTGAAGTGTGGGCGCGTAAAGTGCTGGTGCAGATGGTGATGACCGCCACCCCCCCTGATGAGGGGTTGATTCAATCTGCCTTTCAACATTATGACACACCCGGCACAGCAAACTTCCTCAAGGGGTTGCATGACCTCTATCAAGCGACACAAGCGAAACATGCACGCGAGGCGCGTTTAGGATATTTGGTTAGCTCGCTCATTCATGTTCAAACGGCGTGGCTGGTGTGGACGTACTTCCACGAACAGCGCGAGATGTGGCAATGTTATCGCCAACAAGGAGATGATTTCTATACCATCGCCCTTGCCTTCTGGAATGACCCAACGGTCATTGAACGTGACCGCCAACACTGGCAATCGCTACTGGAAAAACTTGGATAGCCAATTTTGCTTTTGGGGACGGATGGGTTCTCCCAAGAATAATTCCAGTTCCTCTTTATAAAAGATGATTTTTGATGTGGAGGTATTGGCAATTAAATAATCAGGAACATCTTGCTGAAGTTTCTTTCTTTGCTGTACATCTTGTAGATCTAATATAGCATGTGTTCCATTCTGTCTCCATGAAGCAGGGCTATGTCGTATATGACTAAGTAATTCCTCTTTTACCTTGTCATGTTTTGTTTGTACATACCTGCCCATACTCACAGGTTGACACCATTCTGGTAGCTCGCCTTCACTGTATTCAATAAACAAATCATGAATAATTTCGGAGGAGAAACTCAAAATATCTGCGGGTGGTTTCGGTTCTAGTTTTTCCATGACACGTCCTAAATATGCCCTGTAGAAAGCATCGCCAATCTCTTTTTTAAGTTTTTTAAGTTTAATTCCTAATTTGCGAGCCTCTCCTGTATGATCGGGTAATGATGCTCCTGTATAAATAATTAAACAGCGTTTTCGTACCTCACTTTCAAAAGTATCTTTATCGGCATTCATGGATAAAACAATGACAGGATATTCTGGCAAGTTTATGTAATCTTCTTTAATCATAGGAATCGCATGGTCAGAAAAACGTTTTTTATCCATATCATCAAATACCATTGGATAACGACCATTTTGGGTTCTTAAATCGGGCACTCTCGATTTAGTAAACCAATCATTTGGTAAAAAGCCTTCACGCTGAAACATAGACAGCAATAGCCATTTTACGAGTTCAGACTTTCCACAATTGCTCTTGCCATACAATAACCCAAAAACAGGATAGTCAAATTTCTCTATATCATCATCTAAACTGGATTCAGCCCGACGGCGAAAATCGCATATAAAGGGGCTAATGTATAACCACGACATGAAGGTGAAGTAATCTTGCGCGAGTTTTTCAGTGTTCCCACGAAAATCTTTATATCCCTCAAAATATTCCAACATTAATCCTATATCACGGCGAATGTGATCTTCAGGGGGATTTAAGTCTAACTCTTTTTTTGAAAGGGTGATTTGTTTTCTGTCCAGATTTATACTAAGATATTCATCAGGATTTTCAGATTTACTACGGCTGGAGCTTTTAACGTATTGAACGGCTTTTGCTTTAGCCTGACGATCCATTCTAACAACATTCTTGTCAGGAGTTAATATACTAGAGATATTGATATATTGTTTTGGGATTTTAGGTTGAAAGATTTTCTCTATGATAGATGGGGGTTTGGACGTTCGATCATCAATAATGATGATTTGAGAACTATTCGATTGATTATCAAGAATAGGAATTTGTTCTACGTCGAAGTTCTCATCAATGATTGCGCGTTTACTAATCTCTTGTGTAGAAGAATCTTTGATGCTCTTGTACTTATTATCAAAGTATTCCCATGCCAGATCATCGTTATCAAAATATAAGAAACTCTCATTTTGAGACCCACTAACAGCTTTCTCTGAAAAATTAGCTGAGCCTGTAATGACTCTTCTTCCTTTACTACCCTCTAGCAAATACAATTTCTCATGGGAGATTAGGTTTCTTACAACGAATAACCGTACCTTACCTGCATCAATCTTTTCTCTAATGATGTCTTCCTTAAACTCTTGTTTTATATCCAATAGAAGCAAGTGTTGGAAGGTTAGATATTCTGCCATTTTGTTTACTATATCTTCACGCCCAAAAATGATCTCTAAGTCATCAACCAGTTTGACAACTCTTCTAACCAATGAAACACTATTTGAGTAAGTTAAAACTCTTAAAGTCTCATACCCTTTTATAAGCGATTCAAAACTAGCATCAGTTTGTTCTATAAATTCTGCTTTCACTACTTTAAGTAATGGTTCAGTTTCTATGAAGAGACTATCGCTGTATTGGGAAGTCTTTTTAGTTTTACTCACAAGTGTTTCTCCCTAATGTACCCTGCTATATAGAAAAGTATTTTTGTGTGCTTTGATGATCTGGACTGCCTCATCTAGGGTGGTGGCAGAGCTGAACTTGTTGGTGAAAATCTTCAAGAAGAACAACACTGAACTCAATAACTGCTGATGACCGATCCGATCAATGATGATGGTCATGCCCCAGTTAGGGATGTTGACTTGTCCATCATTCACAAAGTGACGTAGTTCCGTGAACAAATTCGGGGGGATACGAAATGGGGCTTCTAGTATATCAATTATCAGGAAGATCAACTTATTTGGGTTCTCTTGGGCAAGTTGTTGAAACGTCGTGCCACAATCTAGGTAGTCTTCCCATGTGGTATTTGATGGGAAATAGGCGTAGACAATACTTTTATTCTCATCAAACCAGCGAATTTCGTAACACATCACATGACCCCTTACAAGAATAATTAAGGTACAGTCTAACAACCTTCTGATACACTTACAAGCAATTCGTGAAAAGAGTCATGCAACTATTATTACAAAAGCCATGCTGTTTCTACCCTACAAATACGGATAGCGCAGGGTTAGGTTTTCTAGCGCAAGGCGCACGTTGACGTTGGTATCACGGATGGACTGGGCGGTGTCGCGCGTGGCAAGGATGGCTTCTTGCAAACGTTCCACCACCACCGATCTTGCTAAATCAGTCAACATTGCTTGCCGATCAATGTTCGTAATCGGCAGGTGAACGCCTTGTGTGACGATCATCAAATCACGCCAATAACTCATCCATAGTTGCAACACCACTAACGTCAACGGTTTGTCTTTGCTGATCCCCTCCACGCTGGCAAAACGTTTCGCACGTTTTCCACGTAGGATGTCTTCCAACAGGTTGAGCGCGTCCGTCCGTTGCTCTAGGATGGATGGGTCGCGGTGTGCTTGAATCGCCCATCCGATGCGCCCCCCACAAATGCGAGCCAGCAAATCCGCTTGATCGGGAGGGAGCGTATAATAGTGAATGAGGGTGTGACGGGTGTCTTCTAATGAGAGGGGGCGCAAGTTGATGATCTGACAACGGCTGTTGATGGTGGCAAGAATTTTGTCAGGATTGTTAACCAGCAGAATCAAGATGGCGCGTTCAGTGGGTTCTTCTAACGTTTTGAGGAGCGCATCCTGTGCTTGCGGGCGTGCCTGTTCAAAGTCATTCATGATGGCAATGCGATACGTTGCCTCAAACGGTTTGAGTGCCAGCTTGTTTGTGACTTCGCGCACGGCTTCGATCTTGAGCGCACCCGTTTTGCTATCGTGTTCAGCAACAACAATGTCCGGGTGATTGCCACTCATGATGAGTTTGCTGGCGCGTTTCTCATAATCAATATTCCCCACCTGTTGCGCGTGGGGAGCGTTGATTGCCATTGCCAACGAATAGGCAAGCGTGCGTTTTCCGATTGAATCCGTCCCGCTGATTAAGTAGGCATGGCGCAAGCGGTTATGTTGTAGGCTTTTGCGAAACTGATTGACAGCCCAATCATGCCCGTATACTAACCAATTGTGTGGCGGAAGTTCAATCATGGTGTGCTTTCCTTAGTCTGTTAGAATCTGTGCGCCTTGTGATGGCGTGCAGACATATAGTTGTGGTGTGGCATCGTTGGGCATGCTTGGACGATCATTGAAGTAGGTTTCCCGATAGGTATGCAAGACTCGCTCGGCAAAGGCATTGGCATGCTTACGGTCAACCAACGCAACTGTACAACCTGCAAACCCGCCCCCTGTCATGCGTGCGCCAAAACATTCTGCTTGGGCTTGGGCAATCTCAACCATTTTATTGAGTGCTTCTCCAGATACTTCAAAATCATCGCGCAAACTGGCATGGCTGGCGTTCATCAGTTGCCCTAGTTGGGTGGCATCATCATGACGCATTGCCTCACACGCTTGCAAGGTGCGCTCATTCTCGCTGATGACATGACGGGCACGTCGATAAATGAGCGGATCAAGTTGGGAAGCATGGTCTTCTAACAGGGCTAAACTGGCATCACGTAGCTTGTTCACTCCCAAAATGTGGGCGGCTTCGGCACACTGGTTGAAGCGTTCGTTATACTTGCCGTCCACCAAGTTACGGCGCGTGCCCGTATCCATAATCACCACCACGCTGTTAGTGGGTAGGGGGGCAAGTTGCGTTTCTAACGAGCGACAATCAATCAAGAGCGCGTGCCCTTCCACTCCACAAGCGGAGATCATCTGATCCATGATGCCAGACTTCAACTTCAGCCATTCGTTTTCTACCCATTGCCCGTGTTGGGCAAGCTGGTGAGGGGGGACGCGAAACCCAGACACCGCTTGGAATGCCTGCCCGATTGCCATTTCCACCGCAGCGGATGACGACAAGCCCGCCCCTGCCGGCACATTCCCACTCATGACTCCTTCCCAACCGACCAGCGCGTAACCGCCATCAAGGAACTTCCGCGCCATCCCTTTGACATATTCAATCGGGGCAAACTGCCCCCCCTCAAATTGGTCTAAGTGAAAGCTGCTCTGTTGGTCAAAGTCAACAAAGGCTAGGTTGAGGGTGCGGTTGGCGGTTGGACGTAGGGCAATCCATACGGCATGTTCAATCGCCATTGGCAAAACGAAACCATCATTGTAATCGGTGTGTTCTCCGATCAAATTCACCCGCCCCGGCGCACGTACCACAAACGTAGGGGGAGTGTGAAAGCGTTCTATAAATTGTTCAATAACATATTGCTTGAGCGACATGATGCTTTACTTTATAAGATTCAATCCAATGCTGATAACATCATAAGAACAAACTGGCATTTATTCCAGTTAACGATTGTTGATGCAGGGTAGGTTTCAGGATGCAATGCTGATTATAATTTGTGGAATGTTGAAGAATGGATGTAAGTATTGTGATGAATTGGCGTATTGGTGGTCTAGTAGTGGTGATGTTGGGGGGGATACATGGGGCAACCCTGGCACAAGAACAACCTCCCCTAGTGGTGAGTGAATACCAAGTGCTTGAACAGCGCGACGCATTTGGGGTCAATCAGTTGGTATTAAGCGGTGTGGTACACAATACCAGCACGGAAGAATCGTTTCAAAATGTGAGCCTGTTTGCGGAGGGCTACACTGCTGAAGGGGAATTGGTGGCAGAAGCATTTGGTATTCTGGTCAATCAATGTAATGAAAATACCCCCACTGATTTCGTCTTGAAACCCGAACATGTGCAACGCTTTTTCGCGCCCTTAGATGTTTACGAAGACGATGCCCAGATTGAAACCTTTGAATTCTTCCTCACCCAAACCCCGCTTCCAACAGAAGCATCACCGATTGGCGAAACCGCCTTGCGTGGGGTCATCCCTGTTGTGGATCGGGAAGTGGCGCGTGTGGAATGGGTGACGACTGAAGCCACTGACGAGGCTGTAGCAGGAACGGTTTTGCGTTTTGCTGAAGGATGCTATCGGGATGTCTTCACCGCGTGGGAATGGTCTGAATATAGCCCCGTAACGGATACCGTCAACCAGATTGAACATCCGCGCACCGCATCCATGACTGATCCTATCGTGCGCGAACGGCTTCAACTCCTAGATGATACTTTGTTTAATCGCTCATTCATCAGCTTTGCCCCCAATGGCAACCGACTGGTACATCAAACCGAACTGAACGACCTCATCACCGCAGAAGCAAACGGCACGTACCGTCGCCTGCTAGACGATGAGCTATTCCGTAGCACGCTACAAGGGATCAATTGGTTTCCAAACGAGCGGTTCATTGCCTACTACTATGGCGCGTTCGGCGATCAAGTGACTTACTTGGTGGCAAGTAGCGCGGGGCAATATGCCAGCACGCCCCAACGCTACAGCATCCCCTCCGTGACGGTACCGGGGGTATTGCCCGATGCTTCGCAGGTCATCATCAGCGGTCAGTTTGGTGAGGACAATGTGACAGGCTACTACTTGAAACCCGTTGCCACTGAACGCTATGACTTGTTATTTGAGTGGGAGAACTTGCCCGGCAACAACTTCCCTGCCCCCGTCGTCAAATCACGCGGAGGGTTACAAGTGGAGGACGCGCTCTTGTTCGTCTTGCCCACCGAAGACGGCAATCCGCATCTGTATTGCTATGATCGCCGAGCCTCTGAACTGTTTGACTTAACCCCCTTACCGTTTAGCTTGAGTACCTCTGACCGCGCCTACATGGAAATTTCCCCCGACTATCAACAGTTGGCGATTGCAGCAACAGGGGTGAACGGTGGGCTATGGTTGATTGAACTTGACCGAATGAGCGCATGTCAAGAATAGCATTTTGGCGCGTAGTGGGGTGGGTGGCGTTGTTGGGCGTGGCAGGATGGCTACGCTTGGGGTTCAGCGGGGCGCATGCGTTCGCCTTTGATGAGGCACGCCTGTCGCTCATCGCGCTCAACTTCGCCCGTGATGGCGTTTTCCCAACAGTGGGGATGCCATCCAGCATTGGCACGCCTAACATGCCCGCCGCGGCATGGCTGTTCGCCCTTCCCTATGCCCTCACCACAAACCCATACGGAGCGACCTTCTTGGTGGGGATGCTCAATGTGTTGGCTGTGGCTGGTATCGGCTGGTTGGCACTGCGACATGACGGTCAAGTGGGGTGGGTGGGGGCGTTTTGGGTTGCCCTCAACCCGTTCGCCGTTTTATATGCACGGAGCATCTGGGCACAAAACTTGCTCATCCCGTTAACGGTGTTGTGGTTGGTTGCCTATGTTCAAGCACGGCAAACGCGCTCCCCACGTTGGCAAGCGGTGATGATCTTTGTCGCCGCCTTTGCGCCCCAAGTGCATTTTGCTGGGGCGTGTTTGCTCATCCCCACCGTGTATGTGTTCATCCGTGATCGGTGGTGGCAGGGCGGAAGGCGTGACTGGGCTTGGATGCTGACTGCTGGGGCAGGGGTGGGATTGTGTGCCCTTCCCTTCATACTTACCCCCCACGCGGTGCAGGACTTGTTGAGCGCGTCTGGCAGGGGGCAACGCACCCTAGACGCTGAACCGTTACGCCTGATTGGGTATATGCTGTTGGGGGGGGATTGGTCTTTCTTGTTGATGGGAGAGGCACAGTTACCCTATACCCCGTTACCGTCGTGGGTGTTGTGGGCAGGTTTGGGGAGCATGGGGACAGTCTTATTGGGCGTGCTGATGATGGGGGGCTTCGCTCATTTCAAGCGCGATCTTGCCCCGGCTTCGCCTATCCCTGCTTCGCCCACGCTCAACCCCGTTACGCCTACGCTTGGGTGGGATGTCTTGCTTGTGGTTATGCTATCCCCGTTGGTGCTGTTTAGCTTCCGCTCTACGCCGATCTTTCTCCATTATGTGTTGCCCGCGTTGCCACCAGCTATTTTGTTGGTAACGGGATGGGTGAAAATGTTGGGGCGGTGGAAGCGGATTCAACAGGCGGTGTTGGTGGTCATGTGTTTGATTGGCTTGCACTGGGCATTCCGCCTGTCCTCTGAGTTAACCTATGCCACCACCCACCACACGCCCAACGGACTGGGAACACCGCTCGGCATCCTAGAGCAGGCATCGAACGCGCCCGACCCACGCTTGCCGATTGTGTATCATACGCACGGCGACAACCCCCTCACACAAGGAGAGCCGTCCATCTTCTCGGTGTTGTGGTGGGGGCGTTCCGCTCGCATTGTGGATGGGCGCGATGTGTTGATCTTGCCCGATACCCCTGCAACCATTGGCTTCACAGAACGCGCCTTCCAAAGCTGGGAGGAGATGAACCAAAGTAACTTGCTCAACGATGTCTACACCGTTCCGCGCCGTGAACCTATCCCCCCGTTTGAATGGGTGGTCTATGATGGACACACTCCCCCAGATGGATTTATACGCTTGTCACAGCCACAAGCCTTTGCGCATGGTGCGACGCTGTGGGGATGGCGATGGTATCAAGTGGGCAACCGTACCCGCATCAGCACCTTGTGGAAGGCAAGCCAACCCCTCTCGCCAGACGTTCACCAATTCCATCACCTCTATCTCCCCCAACAATCCGACCCCGCCCCCATGTTCGGATCAGATGTTCCCGTTCATGGGGTAAGCTGGCAAGCAGGAGATTGGGTAATTGTGATGGGCGATTTCTTTGATTTACCAACGCAAAATACGTATATCATAGAAGTAGGACAGTATACCCTCACCGACATGGTGCGTATTCCCCATCAACAGGGGGATCGCGTTAGACTGGGCACTTTCGACTTACAGGATTGAAAAGCAAATGAACCTTGAAGTGTTAGAGAACCAACCCACCTCTGTAGAATTTCCCCGCCCGATCTTATTTGTGCATGGGGCAACACACGGGGCATGGGTTTGGGATGAATATTGGATGCCTTACTTTGCCTCCAAAGGATTTAAGGGATATGCGTTTAGCTTACGCGGACATGGCAACTCTCCCTCGAATACCGTTTTAGCGAGTTGGCAACATTACTACCGCGACCTTGCCGAAGTGATCGGAACGCTCCCTCAACCTCCTATCTTGATCGGGCATGCTATGGGGGGGTATCTCGTACAACGCTACCTTGAACATCACCACGAAATTCCGTTAGCGGTGTTGGTGGCTTCTGTTCCACCTAAGGGGATGATCTATTCTTACCGCCAATCGGTGATGAAATACTCTAACCAATTCATCCAAAAACCTGCCGAGTTTGCCTCCTCCAATTCAGACTTGAGCAAACGCTTTGTGTTTGCCTCGCGCCGTCTGGGCAACCATCTGGGTTACTACCACCGACACTTAAAGCTAGACTCTTGGCGTGCCATGTTGTGGGATGTTTCTGCCCATCCTCCACGCCCCGAACGAGTGACAACCCCGATGCTGGTTTTGGGGGCAACCTATGATTGGTTAATCCCACGCGATAGCGTGGAAGCAACCGCTCACGCCTATCAAACTCAATCGACTATGTTCAAGATTGCACATAACATGATGTTGGAGCCGGGTTGGCAGGCGGTGGCGGATCATATCATGGCGTGGCTACAACACCAAACGGAGGCATAACATGCAAAAGCAACGATGGATACTCATCGTGATCGGCTTGGTTTCTATGTTGGGGGAGCGGGGCGTTCTCGCACAAGATAACTTGTGCGCGTTCCCCTTCAGCTTTAATTCCACTTTAGAGCGGTGTACCAGCATCATGCGCTTGGATGTCCACTTGGAGATTCCACAATGGTTAGTGGACTATCCAAACGCCTATCAAGCGGTGGCGGAATATGTGCGCGATGTGGAATGGAATTTCTATCAAACCGTCTACGCCGATAGCACCATCAGCGCAGACACTCCTGCTTATGTTCATGCCAGCTATGAAACCTTCCACCACTCCGATCAAACCGTTTCCCTGCTGTATCGGATGGAAAGGTTCACCGTTGGGGCGCAACCCCATCAGTGGATTGAGGTCTTTGTGTTGGATTTGGGCGCAGATCGCAGGCTAGAGGTTGGCGATCTTGTATGGGTGAAGCCGTAGAAGTTAAGCGGTAAAAATCAAGTTGTATTACAATCATAGTCAATGAGATCAATTGAAAGATAGAGGGTCAATATGGGTTGGGTGGTTCGTCATTCCTCGCTGAGTTTACGCTTAAACACCGTTTTGGTCGCTAGTTTCATTGCTTTGCTAGTGGCGATTGCGTTTGTCTTGAATCGCAACATCAACAATATCACCATGCAGACCGCTTTGGCGCGTGCTTACGAAGAATCGGTCTTGATGGAAAAACGCTTAGAAGAACTCCGCCAAGAGCATCGCAATACAGGGGTGATGCTCACCAGCTTCATTGATGCGGGGGCATCGTTTGAGGAAGGGCGCATCGTCTTTACCAATGAATCCATTGTCAAAGATGTTAACTTCAATGTGGTCTTCTTATTCAGTGAAGATTGTAACTGCTTGGCAATGTATGAAAAAACGTCTGATATTGTGGTTGGCTCCACCGCGCCCATCACCGAGCAGGGCGTGGATGTGTCGGTCATTGAGGCGGCACGTAACCCAGCGACACCCGTTGATAGCGGATTAACTTCCACTCCTGACCTCACCCTCACCCTAGAGCCGACACAGATTCCAGCAGAAATGGTGGAGGGGGCAAGCACCGCTGAGGATGAAGCGCAATTCCGCGCCTTGCTCCGTGACCAAGCCTTTCGCGCGGATGTCCTCATGGAAGTTCCGCCACAAATTGAAACTGACTATGTAATTGATATTTCCGCCGAACCTAAATTGATGGTGCGTGCGATTGTTCCCACCTATGAAAATGGGGTGAAAACAGGGGCGTTGGTGGTCAACCGCGAGGTGAATGATGTGGTGCTGGATACAGTCAATTTTGACCGCGACCGCATTCATCTTGGGGTGATCTATGAGAATCAGTTCATCACCACCCAAGTCCCCCTCGATGAGGTGCAGAACTCCAGCATCACCGCGTTAGCTGGCATCCCGATCATGCCTGAATTGTTGGTGCGGGCACAACGTGGGGAGACGGTTTTTAACAGCGACATTGAGCAAGAAAATTCTGAATACGCCCTAGCGGAATCGTATGTTCCTTTACAGAACACGTTGGGGGATGTCGTCGCGGTGGTGTTGTTGCTCATCGAATCCGATCAGTTTGCAGGGTTTAGACAAGCCACGCTTGGCTCTAGCTTGACGATCATCTTCTTGTTGGGGTTGGCAACCGTTTTAGCGATCATCTTGGTCATGCGCCAATTGGCGATTCAACCCATTCAAAAACTCACCCACTTTGCCGAGCAACTGGCAGAGGGGCAACCGATTGCGGTTGAGCCAATTTCTGAAAGTACCGAAGTAGGACGCTTGGCAACCGCCTTCAGTAGCATGGCTTCACAAATTGCACAACGCACCGCCGAATTGGAAATGTCTAATGGCAACCTTGCGCGAGTGAACAAAGAACTACAAGACTTCACCTACATTGTCACCCACGATTTGCGTAGCCCTGTGGTCAGCATCAAGGGGTTTAGCCAAACGATGGAGATGATGATCGCCGACTTAACCAGCGTCACGCCCGGCACCGAAGCCTGCCGTGTCACCTTAAATAATGTGATGCAGGAAATCAACGAAACTTCTGAGGCTTTGGGGATTGCCACCGAACAGATGGAACGCTTGGTCAATGCCGTCCTCAAACTCTCACGCGAGGGAAGCCGTAAACTCAAGCTAGAAAAATTGGATATGCCTAACATCGTGCAGAACTTAGCACGTACTCGCGCTCCACAGTCACAAGCGCGTCATGCCGAAATCACCGTAGGGGCGTGCCCGTCTGTCGTGGCGGATCGCGCTTCTGTGGAACAGGTGATCGGTAACTTGCTGGATAACGCGCTTCGCTATAACCAACCCCCACGCCTCAATCAGATTCATGTATGGGGAGAAGAGACCGAAGATGAAGTGATTTACCATGTGCGCGATAGTGGGCGTGGCATCGACAAAAATGACCAAGAGCGCATCTTCTTGATGTTCCGCCGTGCGGGCTTGGCGGACACCGAAGGGGAAGGCATCGGCTTGACCTACATTCAGGTATGGGTGCGTCGGCATGGTGGGCAGATTACGGTTGAATCTGAACCGAATGTCGGTTCTACTTTCACCTTCACACTTAGCAAGAGGTTGCTTGAAGATGAGGCGAAAGAGGCATGATTGAGATTTTGTTAGTGGAGGATGAAATCCTCCACGCACGCCTCATTCGTAAGAACTTGGAGTATCTCAAACTGGAGTGTCACATTGTCCATGTCACACACGGATATGATGCCATCAAGCAGATGCACGACTTTGTTGCACAACAACAGAAATTTGTTGTGCTGTTAGATTTGAACTTGCCAGATATGCACGGGTTACGCATCTTGCAGACGATGTGCCAAGACGACAACCTTCAACATATCCGCGTGATTGTTTTGAGTACCTCCGATGATCCTGCTGAGTTAGGGGAGATTCGCGCATTGGGGTATCCCTATTTCATGGTGAAACCCCCTAACTATCGCCTGTTGATGGATCGCATCGAAGCACTGTGGGAAGATTCGGTCTAGCGTGTTTTGTAATGTACTTCGGATAATGCCCGTAACCGCATTGCCGCCTGTTCAGCGGTGATGTCGCGTTGCGCCTCACCGAGCATCTCATAGCCCACCATGAACTTTTTCACGCTGGCAGATCGCAACAGGGGCGGATAGAAATGTGCGTGGAGTTGCCATGGGGTGGGGTCATTGGCGTTGAAGGGCGCACCATGCCAACCCATTGAATACGGAAACGAAGTCTCAAATAAATTATCGTACCGCGTGAGCAAACGCTTGAGGATGTCCGCCAATGCCAAGCGTTCGGACGGGGTGAGCTGGGTGATGCGCACTACATGACGGCGTGGCAGGAGCAAGACCTCATAGGGCCAAATCGCCCAGAATGGGACAACCGCTACCCAGTCGTCATTTGCCACGACCACGCGCTCATCTTGTAGCAATTCCTGCTCAAGATAATCCATCAACAGCACGCTTCCCTTATCGCGGTAGTAGTTCCTTTGATGGGCATCCTCTTTAGTGATTTCATTGGGGAGGGTGGTATGCGCCCAGATTTGCCCGTGTGGGTGGGGGTTGCTGCTTCCCATCACCGCGCCTTTATTCTCAAACACTTGCACCCATTGATACATCTGCCCTAACTCTTCGGTTTGTTCTGCCCAAAGATTAACCACCTGTGTAATGGTTTCAATCGGCATTTCTGGCAAGGTCAAGTCATGACGTGGGGAGAAGCAAATCACCCGACACGTGCCTTCCACAGGTTGGATTTGTAGCAACTCGTGCGATGAGGGGGGGAGTGCTTCCATAGCAGTTGGGAGCAAGGCGGCGAAGTCGTTGGTGAAAACATACGTGCCGTCATAGGCTGGGTTGTTTTGTCCTTCGGCACGTTGATTGCCGGGGCACAGGTAGCAGGTGGGGTCATAGGTGGGTTTCTGCTCGGTACTGGGGGGGTCTTGTCGCCCTTGCCAAGGACGCTTGGTGCGATGGGGGGAGACCAGAACAAATTCTCCCGTTAACGGGTTGTAACGACGGTGGGGTGTTTCTAATTGCATGAAGGACATCAGCAGAACCTACCTCAACAATTAATCGAATGACGAATAAAATAGCCTAACCAAATCCTTGCAAATTATATACGCTAGGTTACAATATGGATGGTTGGCTAATCCGTATTATTTCACGGGTTGGTTAAACAAGTAGGTTTTTTTCCGAATAAAATTTTAGGAGAAATAGAAATGCACAAGCGTTTCATGGTTCTTATTGTACTACTGGCAATGTTGGCAGTAGCCGTTACCTCCGTTTCTGCACAAGATGTCATCACCTATAGCTCAAACGCCAGCGACCCCCTTCCCCGTGAAATGGATGAACGTGTGGTTGCTATGTGGAATGAGATGAACCCCGACATGCAGGTAGAACATTCTACAGTCGCACACGAAGACTTCAAGCAAGCGATCCGCGCTTACCTCGCTGCTGAACCTGCTCCTGATGTTCTAACTTGGTTTGCAGGCAACCGTGCTAACTTCTTCATCTCTCGTGGCTTGGTTGGTAACTTCACCGAAGCATGGAACCAACCCGGCTTTGGCGACATGTTCGCGCCCGGCTTCCAAGCATTGGCAACCGATTACTTGGATGATGGCAACGCTTACTTCTTGCCTGCACAATACTACTGGTGGGCAATGTACTACCGCCCCTCCATCTTTGAAGCAGCTGGTATCGAAAGCACCCCCGCCACCTTCGACGAACTCTTGGCAGCTTGTGATGCTCTCAACGCAATTGGCATCACCCCCATCACCATCGGTACACGTTATCGCTGGACAGCTGCAGCTTGGTTTGACTATATCAACATGCGTACCAACGGACCTGAATTCCACATCGACTTGATGCTCTTGAAGGAATCCTATACCGATCCTCGCGTGATGGAAACCATGGCAAACTGGAACAAGTTGTTTGAACACAAGTGTTTCAATGAAGATGCTTCCGCTTTGGACTGGCACGAAGCTGTTACTCCTATGGCAAATGGTGAAGCCGCTATGTACCTCATGGGTGACTTCATCCGTGACCAAGTTCGTAGCACCGCTCCCGAAATGTTGGAAGACCTAGACTTCTTCCAATTCCCCGTCATCAACCCTGATGTTGCCATCGGTGAAGACGCTCCCACTGACGGTTGGTTCATGTCTGCTAACGGGTCAAACCCCGCTGGCGCACAAGCCTTCATGACCTTCTTGGGTTCTGCTGAAGTTCAACAATTGTTCCTTGATGAATTGAACCGCCTCCCAACCCGTACCGATGTTGACTTGTCTAACCTTGACGAATTGACTCAAAAGGGTATCGGCATGATCCAAAGTGCAGACTTAATTGCACAATTCTATGACCGCGATACCACCCCCGAAATGGCGGATGCAGGTATGGACGGCTTCATGGAATTCTGGGATAACCCCGCTGCTGTTGAAGACATCCTCGCACGCCTTGAAGAAGACCGTGTACGGATTGCTGAAGAACAAGCTGCCGAAGAATAAGGGTATTTTCTTTCACCCTGCAATCTTGATAATGCTATGGACACAGCCAACCCGTAACGGTTGGCTGTGTTCGTTATCTGTCCTTGTTGATGACCTAAAGAGAGACAAGTTATGGCTTCTTTGAAAACAGCTTCTAAGCAACGTCAGCCTATCAATTGGACACCCTACTTGTTCATGTTGATTCCGCTCGCACTCTATTTCACATGGATTGTTTATCCTACTTTTTCCACCTTTTATCTCAGCCTAACCAACTGGGACGGCGTTACCCCCAACCCACGCTTCGTTGGCTTTGCAAATTTTGAGCGGTTATTTTCTGACCGTGACTTTCATCTCTCGCTTCAAAACAATCTGCGCTGGTTGTTGATTTTTATCACCGTTCCAACCGTGGCGGGCTTATTCCTAGCAATGATCTTCAACGCGGAGATGGTGGGGGGGCGTTTCTACAAGGTGAGCTTCTTTGCTCCTTTGGTGTTATCGTTGCCGGTCATCGGGTTGGTGTGGTCGTTTGGGGTATATAACCCACAGGAAGGGTTGCTCCAGTTGGTGGCAACGTGGTTTGGCAATCCCGATGCCAAGATCAGCATTCTTTCCAGCCGTCAGACCGCGATCTGGGCAGTAATCGCCGCCGCCGTTTGGCGACAGGTTGGCTATGTGATGGTGTTGTATCTGGCTGGACTGAAGAACGTCGATCCTAGTTTGGTGGATGCCGCTCAAGTGGATGGTGCAGACCGCTTCAATTTATTCTTCCGTGTGATCTTGCCCTTGCTTGCGCCCGTCACCAGCATCATTGTGGTGATCTCCGTCATTGATTCGTTGCGTGCTTTTGATCTGGTCAGCGTGATGACGCGCGGGGGAAACAATACCCAAGTGTTAGCAAACTTCATGTACATTGAAGCATTCAATAACTACAAGATGGGGTATGGTGCATCTATTGCGGTCATGTTGTTCCTCATTAGTTTTGTGTTCATTTTGTTCTTCTTGTGGCGCGTGCTTCAAGATGAGATTGAAGCGTAACGGAGGCATCTCATGACCACGCTCACCCGCAAACCCGCCCGCCCTCTCACTGTGGGCAATCTGTTTAAGCATTTGTTCTTGATTACCCTCACCTTCATTTGGCTATTGCCCATCACCGCCGCCCTGTTCACGTCGGTACGGACACAGCGCGACATCAACAAAAATGGCTTTTGGAATTTCAGCATGGTTGGGCAAGAAATCCAACTGCGTGCAGAGGAACGCGCGGCAGAGCTGGATGTGCCGGTGGATGCCTCGCAATGGTTTCAAGCGTTTTTGAACAACTATACACAGGCATGGACGAATGCACGTGTTAGCCGTTATTTGCTGAATAGCTTCATCATCACGCTTCCCTCCCTATTCTTCATGTTGCTTCTGTCTTCGCTCACCGCCTATGCTTTGGCGCGTTACAAGTTTGCTCTGAACATGCCCATTTACTTTTTATTTGTATCTGGGACGATGCTCCCGTTTCAAATCTTGCTCCTCCCTGTGTTTCGCTTGACCAGCGATCTGGGATTGTATAACACCTATTGGGCACTCATTCTCATTCATACGACCTTTCAGATGGGCTTTTGTACCTTCGTCTTGCGTAACTTCATGAAGGGGATTCCTTCTGAAATTTTCGATGCAGCACAGGTGGATGGAAGTAGCGAGTTTCGGAGTTTTTGGCAGATCATGTTACCCTTGAGTTTGCCGGGCTTGGCTGCGGTGGGCACGTTGGAATTTACGTGGGTATTCAACGATTACCTATGGGCGATCATCCTCATCAGCAAAGATGCTTTGCGCCCCGTGACGGCTGGCTTGTCAACCTTGCAAGGGCAATACGTCACCGATTGGCCCGTCATCACGGCTGGGGCAATCTTGGGAACGTTACCTACCGTCTTGGTTTTCATCTTCTTACAACGCTATTTCATTCAAGGGCTGACGTTGGGGTCAAACAAGTAGCTCGTTTTGTTTAACCGCGAGTGAGGCGCGTGATCCAGTCGCGGTGTGTGGGGTAATGCGCAAGCATCTCGGTGCGGTTGCCTAGTTCAAAATCCCCAGCAGTGAAGGCGGGTGCCATCGTTGTTCCCATGAGTGCATATTGCCCGCCTTCCTTAAGGACGCTCGCCTGCCAGTTTCCTCCCTTCACCACATATTGCACATGCTGCCCATTGAGCAAATCATGCCCTAAGCTGATCTGTTGTGCTATTCCGTCCGAATCAATCAAGCATAAGGTGACGGGATCGCCTAGATAGAAGTGATAGATTTCATCAGTAGGCAGGCGGTGGAAGGCGGAAAAGGAATCGCTCTCGGCAGTGAGTAGATAGTAAATACATGAGCCAAGCGGTTTGGCTTCATGATAGGGTGCGCCTAGTGTCGCTTGCTCCAGCGTGTGGGAGGCAAGCCACGTCCGCCGAAATAACCCACCCTCCCCCTCAAGCGGTTCTAACTGTAAATGTGAGATGAGTTGTTGGACAGTG
>JBMOEO010000058.1:0-23335 GCA_049318945.1 Phototrophicaceae bacterium
GCGGATGGTTTCCTGCATCACTTCTACAGAAACACCTGCTGACCCAGCGATGGCGCATGCCGCCAACACGTTGCGCACGTTATGCTCCCCGCGTAGCGGAATGTCCGCACGCTCACAAATGACACTTGCCCCTCCGTTGGGGTTGGCTTGTCCCACCAGCATCAGGCGTTCCCCCATGAGGAATGCCCCATTAGAAACCATGCTGTCAAGGCTAAACCAAACCAGCGACCCTTGAACGCGCTCATGTAAAGCATGGGTGACAGGATCATCATAGGCAAGTACCGCCACATCCTCAGCACGTTGATGCTCGATGAGTTGGGCTTTGGCGTGGGTATAGGCTTCCATCGTGCCATGTCGATCCAGATGATTGGGGGTGATGTTCAAGATGGCGGCAATGTGTGGGCTAGTGGTCATCAATTCTAGTTGAAAGCTGGAGAGTTCCATTACGACCCAATCGCTTGGTTGGATGGTGGGCAATTCGTCCAACAAAACATAGCCGATGTTCCCACCCACATGGGTGGTAATGCCAGCATGCTTGAGCATTTCCCCCACTAGCGTGGTGGTGGTGGTTTTACCTGCGCTCCCAGTGATACCAATCACAGGGGCAGAGACGCGCTCCATGAATAGTTGGGCATCATTGGTGAAGGGGATGCGCATATTTTGCGCAACCTCTAGGAAGGGAAGCGTTAGGGGAACGCCGCCTGACACACAAATTAAATCGGTAACGTCCAACAAATCTAATGGGTGCCCACCCAAGACAAAGCGCACGTCTCCGTATTCTGACAAGTTCACTTGTAGTTGTTCTTGGGTTTTGGCATCATTCACCGTCACCCGTGCGCCCTGTGTGGGGAGCCACCGCGCCAAAGATTGCCCCTGACGGGCAAACCCCATGATAAGGACTTTGCGCCCATTCAAACGTGTCACCATGTTGTTTTCCTTTCGGCTATAACAAAGCCAACGCTACACCAACAAACGCGCTCAACATCCCCACCAACCAGAAACGTTGTACCACTTGGGTTTCACTCCAACCACTTAATTCAAAGTGCCCATGCAACGGAGCCTGACGGAATAAGCGTTGTCCCCCTGTGATGCGAAACCATGCAATTTGTAGAATGACGGACAAGGTTTCAGCAACGGGGATGATGGCGATGATGGGGAGCAAGAGCAATTGACCGGTCATCATGGCAACCATACCCAACAATGCTCCCAATGCCAATGAGCCAGTATCCCCCATGAAAACTTGGGCGGGGTGGGCATTGAACCACAAAAAGCTGAACAACGCCCCCACAATCACGAAGCATAATTGGGTGATGAAAAATTGCCCCTGTGTATAGGCGATCACCCCATAAGCTGCAAACGCGCTGGCGGAGATAACGCCTGCTAATCCATCCAACCCATCGGTAAGGTTGATCGCGTTAGACGTTCCCACGATGATGAAAGCCATAATGGGGATGAAGAGGATTGGTGAAATCGGTATGAGGATGCCCTCTTGTAAGGGTAACTGGATGAGGTTAGCGTAGTTAAACTCAAGCGGAGAGATGGAAAAGATGGTGGCGGTGATGATCCCTAAAACCACCTGTACCGCAAACTTAACGCGCCCACTGATGCCTTCCCCAACGGGTCCACTCCCATGAATCCCTTCCCAATCGTCGATCATCCCCAAGATGGCAAAGCTGACGAATACGAAAAGTGGGAGCAGAATGCTTGCCCCCAAGTCTAAGCGCACGATATTCACGAAGTTGATCGCTAGGGCAATCACCAAAGTAGGCAACACAATCATGATGCCCCCCATAGTGGGCGTGCCAGCTTTAAGCTGGTGAGACTCTGATAGCTCTACGCGAATCTTCTTGCCAATCCCCAAAATTTTGAGAATTTCAATAAAGGGTCCGCCCCAGATTACCCCTATCAAAAAGGCAACTGCGCCCGCTGTTAGGGCAAGCGTGAGGCTGGGTTGCAACAATGTTTCTTGATTCATTGATTTTTCACCCGTTCCAAATTGCATGAACATCGCCACCTTGTGCGGTTAACCCTCGTCGCACTTCATCGGTGGGAATTTCCATCACCAATACCAAACGCTCAATCAAACGGCTAAACACCGGAGCCGCCACCAGACTTCCCCAGTAGCGATCGGGGCGATCCAGTTTAACAAGAATCGAGATTCTTGGTTCATCTGCTGGGACAAAGCCCACAAAAGAAACAATGGAATCAGGGTCAGTATACCCCAATGGTGTAGAAATTTGTGCCGTTCCTGATTTACCTGCCACCAAGTAGCCAGCCACCTGTGCTTGATCTAGCCCATCTTGAACCGTTTGCACCATCATATCCGTTACGATTTGGGCAGTTTCTGCAGAGATAGGTCTTCCTAAAGCAGAGGGTTCTGAGGGGTAGACCTTATCCCCATCCACCACCTGATACACAATATGCGGTTGCATCATCAGTCCGTCATTAGCGATGGCAGAGATCGCCGTCAAAATCTGTAATGGGGTGACAGCAACCCCCTGCCCAAAGCTATTGGTAGCAAGGTTACTCTCGCTCCAGTCCGCATCAAACGGGGTGAACATTGTCCCCGATGCTTCTCCTTCTAGGTCAACACCGGTTGCACGCCCAATCCCAAAGGCATCCATCATCTCATAGAACTTGGTCGGTCCCATCTCGGTACTAAGGGTAGCTGCCCCCACGTTCAAAGACTGCACCAAGATTTGGGAGATGTCCACCACACCACGCGGTAAACGATCAGAATTGTAAATATCAATCCCACCCACTTGTAACAAGCCATTGTCCACGTAGGTATCGCCAGGGACGACAACCCCTTTCTGCAAAGCCGCCGCCATCGTTAGCACCTTCATGATTGAGCCGGGTTCGTACTCATCAGAAATAGCAGGGTTACGCAACAAGGCTGGGTCTTCAACATCATAGAAGGCGTTTGGGTCATAAGCAGGATAGTTTGCCATTGCCAAGATTTCGCCGGTACGCGGATCCATGACAATAATCACCCCACCCGTTGAGCCAGATTCCACCACAGCCCGTTGCAATTCCGCTTCAACCACAAACTGAATATCCCGATCAATGGTTAACACCAAGTCTGCCCCGCGATCTTCTGATGCGCGGATTTCTGGCAAGTCAAAGGGAATCTTGCTGACGGTTTCGTCACGCACACGCCCTGCCAATTCATCTTCGTAGTAGCCTTCCACCCCATTAAAGCCCCGATACGCCTGTAAGATGGTATCATCTCCAGCAACAAACCCCAAGATGGGTGCGCCGAGCGTTCCTTGTGGGTACAAACGCTTGGGGCGGGAATCAATGGTCAAGCCGAGAATATCCAAAGCACGGATTTGTTCGGCATCTTCTGGCGGAATCCCTTTAACCAATGACACCCAAGATTGATCGGACTGGATAATCCGCAAGATGTCCAGTTCGTTCAACCCTAAGAGAGGGGCAAGTTTCGTTGCGGTATCGCGTGCAGAAGAGACCAAACTAGGGCTAATTCCAATTTCATATTCCACTGTGTTGCTTGCCAAAGGATGCCCGTCGCGGTCATAAACCATCCCACGAGAAGCCAATACACGACGGTTCTCATTATAGTTGTAGCTGGCAAGGCGATTATAATACGTCACCACAGTGTCAGGTTGATACTGTAACGTGATGAGCCGCACAATCAAGTATGATGCCACAACCGCCATGAGGGCAACCACAATTGGCAAACGGGCTTGCAGGCTTTCTTGCTGGTCAGTAACCTGTATTCCTTTTTGAACCATGCGCCTTATCCTTCCGATGACAATTGGTTGTAAGTTTCAAACTGGCTGAACATGCCGTCTACTTGTTGGCGAATCCATCCCCATAGGGTCTCATCATATTCGGGCAACCGTAGCGGAGAAACCTCAACCGGGGCAACCGTTTGTTGCTCGGCAACGCGATAGCCAGCAATATACAAATATTCAATCTCGGTTTGTGTAACGGATCTAAATTCTAATTCTTCCGCCCGCGCAATCAAACGCGGCACGCTACGCAATTCTGCAATGTGGATGCGCAATTGTTCATTGGATTGTTCAAGCTGTTCACGCTCTAACAACAAGGCTTCAAGCTGCCTACCGATGGTGGATGTGCCAGCAACGTTGACCAGATACAACGCACCAACAATGAGTGCCATCGCCACACCCAACACCAACAAATAAAACACCTGTTGTTCATGTTTACCAGCAGTACGGCGAACCGCCTGCTGTAGCCATTTGCGCGTGTTCATGGCAACTTCTCCACAATGCGCAATTTTGCGCTCCGACTGCGCGGATTTTGCGCTATCTCATCAGGGGTGGGCACAATCGGCTTGCGCGTGATGGCTTCAACAGTTGCGCGTTTGTCGCAGGTACAGATGGGTTGTTTGGGTGGGCAAATACAATCCACCGTCGCTTCTTTGAAGATTTGCTTCACAATGCGATCTTCAAGGCTATGAAAGGTTATCACTGCCAACCGCCCGCCTGGGGCAAGCAGGTCAATCGCTTTGGGTAAGGTCGCTTCTAAAACCTCTAGCTCACGGTTAACCGCTATGCGTAAGGCTTGGAAGATGCGCGTGGCAGGGTGAATTTTCTCTTTCCATTGGGCAGGCTTACGGGCTTCAATGACGGTGGCAAGCTGGCGCGTGGTACGAAAGGGGCGGTTTTCTACAATGACATTCGCCAAGTGTCGGCTATATTTTTCTTCCCCATAGCGCATGAAAATATCCGACAGTTCGGTCACGCTCCATGTGTTGACCACTTCTTGGGCGGTGAGCGACTGATCTTGATTCATCCGCATGTCTAGCTGTCCGTCGTGCATAAAAGAAAAACCGCGCTCTTTTTCATCCAGTTGCATGGACGATACCCCAATATCCAACAAGATACCCTGCACTTGAGCATAGCCTAACCGTTGCACATGATAAGGCATCTCCACATAATTTGCTTGAACATAGTCCACTTGCCCCCCGAAAGGGTGCAGGCGTGCTTGAGCCAGCTGTAAGGCGTGGTGGTCTTGATCCATTCCGATGATGTGGGGCACGCCAGCACGTAGCAATGCCTCGCTGTGCCCGCCCGCGCCTAATGTCCCATCCACCACCACCGCAAGCGGATGCTGTAAAATGGGTTGAAAATGCACAATCACTTCACGCGCTAAAACAGAAATATGAGGAGTCGTCAATTGGGATAAACACCTTCACCCTTACAAGATAGTTTCTATTATAGCAGGATGATGGATTCCTGTGAACGCACTCGCAAAGTTCACAAAACCCACTACAATAGTTCTAAAGTTAGCATTCAGTGTATTGTGCTACCATGCCATTTATTGCACCCGAACCGATTCAACATATCCTCAAAACCCTCCCCCTTAAGCCCGGCGTTTATCTGATGAAGGATGAACACGGTGAGATTATCTATGTGGGCAAAGCGAAGTACCTGCGTCAACGAGTGCGAAGCTATTTCCAAGATGGGGTGAAAGATAACAAGACGCTCCGCTTGCGTGAACGAGTTGCTTATATTGACATCATCGTCACCGAAAACGATGTGAAGGCGTTAATCCTAGAAGAGACGCTCATCAAACGTCACCGCCCACGCTATAACATCGCGCTCAAGGATGATAAATACTATCCATATATCAAGATCACTTGGCATCAACCCTTCCCTAAAGTGGAAACCACACGACGGGTTATTCAAGATGGAAGCCGTTACTTCGGTCCTTATACCGCCATGTGGGCGGTGCAAAATACGCTACGCACCCTACGCCGCGCCTTCCCCTATCTAACCTGTGAGCGCAACATTAACGGGCAAGATGAACGGGCGTGTTTGTTCTACGACATTAAACTATGCAATGCGCCCTGTATCGGGGCGGTCAATCAACTGCAATATCGCGCCATGATTCAAGAATTGATGGATGTGTTGAGCGGCAAGGCGGAATATGTCACCGCACGCATCGAACGTGATATGTTGATTGCTTCTGACGGATTGCAGTTTGAAAAAGCGGCAACGCTTCGTGACCAGTTGAAAGCGATTGAGTTCATCACGCAACGCCACAAAGCGGTGAGTGAGAAGTTTGAGGATCAAGATGTCATCGCCCTAGCGCGTGACGACAAAGAAGCCATCGTTCAAATCCTGTTCATCCGCAACGGCAAGCTAATCGGTAGCGATGCGCGTCGCTTGGATAATACGGAAGATGCAAGCGAACAAGAAATGTTGAGCCAATTCTTGACGCAATTCTACAGCGATTACAATGAGATACCCGCTGAGGTGATTTTGCCTCATGAAGTTGAAGAGACGAAGATCATTGAGCGTTGGTTGAACGATAAGCGCACCGGCAACAAGATGAGCCTCACCATACCACAGCGTGGCAATAAACGACGCTTGGTTGAGATGGCACAAGAGAACGCCAGTGAATCCTTGCGAATGATGAAAGAGCAATGGGAACTGGACAAAACCAAACAGGAATCCGGCTTGCAACATCTACAAAGCGAACTATCGCTCCCTAGTATTCCCAACCGTATTGAATGCTTTGATATTTCTACCACGCAAGGAACGGCTATTACGGCAAGTCGCGTGGTATTTGTGCAAGGCATCCCACGCAAAGCGGAGTACCGTCGCTTTAATATTCAGAGTGTATCCCATAAAGGGAGCGATGATTACCAGAGCATGCGCGAAGCCCTCACCCGTCGCTTCAAGCGGTGGCAGGATGCCACAACCAACCCTGAAGCCCTCCCACCTGATGGCAACGATCAACAACAAACATGGAAACTTCTACCCGATTTGCTCATCATTGATGGGGGGAAAGGGCAATTAGGGGTGGCGGTGGAGGTACTAGAGGAGTTTGGCTTGATGGGGCGCGTGCCTGTAGTGGGATTGGCAAAACAATTTGAGGAAATCTACTTTCCAAATCAACCTACGCCGTTGGTGCTTTCGCGTAGAAGTCCCGCGTTGTACTTGATACAACGGGTACGCGATGAAGCGCACCGCTACGCGATCACCTCACACCGCAATCGGCGCACCCGTATGGGCATGGCAAGCAAGTTAGAGACCATCCCAGGCGTGGGACCAGCGAAGCGCAAATTGCTGTTGAAGGCGTTCGGCAATTCAATCGACAGTATTCGCCAAGCCAGCATCGACGAGCTAACACAGGTCAAGGGCATCAGCGAAACGCTTGCCCTCACCATCAAAGAACAACTCAATACGGGGGAATCCGTCTAAATCTTGAAGTTGGGGTCTAGTTGATGGAGGACAGTTAAGGCAACGTGATGAACTGCATCATCCCAAAGGGTCGCTTTGATGGCAGGGATTGCGCGTGGGTCGGCAATCTCCCCTAGCGATTCAACGGCAGCAATGCGGACAGATTGCTCTTCATCATTTAACAAGCCCTGCAACGCACGGACGGCACGCAAGTTTCCTAAACGCCCCAGCGCACGAGTCGCACTCAAGCGCACGTTGGATTCATCTACTGTGAGGGCAAGCAACAACGCATGTAGGGGTTTCTTTTGCATAGACATTGATTGCAACAAAGACACCGCCACATAAACCAAATAGGGGTTGTCGTGGTAAAGCAATTCGATGAGCGCGTCGGTGGCATCCACGCCAACCAGTTGTAAGCCCAACCTAGCACTAATGGCAAGGCTAAAGCCGGGGTTACTCAATGTGACACCTTGCGCTTGAATCCACGCGCTATAGTCTGCGTCTTGGTAGCGAGTAAATGCGTGGTAACGGATGGGGATTTCAAGCGGAAGACCAAGCGTCTCTAGTTCAAGTTCAGTACCCAGTTTCAAAAATTGAATGAGTGCTTCAATGGCAGGCAAGCTACGAAATTCCCCCAACGCTTCTGCCGCGCTACAACGCACCCACATGCTTTCATCAGCCATCAACCACACCAACGGCATGAGGGCACGCTCATCACCCAATTGCCCTAGCCCAAAGACGGCTTTTGCGCGGGTTGCCACATTATCGCTTTGCAAGAGAGGAAGCAATTCCTCTACTTTATAATCTTCTGACATCACCAAGACTCGTTATGGATTGTAACAGATACCCTAATCTTAAGGCAGTACATTCCAATAACCCATAGGCACTTAGAATAGCTTCGTTTAGTTCCATTGGCTGATTGACAATGGGCAAGATCACATCTAAGCCCATTTCTCTAAAGACGGCATCATCCGCACTGATGCCCCCCACCAACGCCACCGTCATTAATCCGCGTGACTTCGCCCGTTGAGCAACCCCTAGAGGGCTTTTGCCTTGCAGGGTCTGGCTATCTATGTGCCCCTCACCCGTGATGAGTAGCTGACACTCTGACAAGTGTGCGTCAAAGTTTAAGAAGTCTAAGATGTAATCAACCCCACGAACGATTTGCGCATTGAAAGCCCCCACTAAACCAGCAGACATTGCCCCGGCGGCACCTCCACCCACTAAGCTAGTGACATCGCGCTGGGTGGTTTGGGAAAGTATTGCTAAGAACGATTGTACCCCTTGATCCAACACATCCATCTGTTGGGGCGTTGCACCCTTCTGCTTGCCAAACACTCGCACCGCGCCGTTTTCGCCATAGGGGGGATTATCGACATCTACTGCCAGCGTGATTTCACAATCTGCCCAGCGTGCGTCCACCCCAGCAGGCTCGAGCGAGGCAACATGGCTGAGTACCGCGCCACCCTGTTGTACCAGCTTTCGCCCGTGTTGGTCATGGGCAACCCAACCCAACGCCTGCAAGCATCCTAAGCCCGCGTCAACTGTGGCACTCCCCCCCAGCCCAATGATGAAATGCTTTGCACCTCGATTGAGCGCGTCCAGCATCAATTGTCCTGTACCATAACTGGATGCCTTGAGAGGGTTACGTTCAGTAGACGGGATAAGTTCAATACCAGAAGCCTGCGCCATCTCAATCACGGCGACTTTTCCATCTTGCAACAGTCCGTAGGATGCCTTAACGGGTTGTCCAAGTGGGTTGCGAACAGTGAGCGTGATGCGCTGGGCGTTGGGAGAAGTGGCTAAAAATACATCCAGTGTTCCATTTCCCCCGTCAGCAATGGGGATGGAAACCGTTTCTGCCTGTAACCCGGAGCGCGTTAGCCCGTCTCGAATTGCCTGTGACGCTTGGTGAGCGGTGAGGCTGTGTTTATAAGCACCGGGTGAAATTAGAATCTTCATCGTCGTTAAAGCATGTTCAACATTCGTTGAACTTCTACCGCAAGAACCTCTACATTAATGGGCTTGGTCATGTAGAAATCACATCCAGCTTCTAATGCCTGCTTCTTGACTAAAGACGAATGAAACGCTGTGACGATAATGACCTGCATTTGCTTTAACTTTTCAGTAGCGCGGATCTCTTTTAGTAGATTGATGCCATCATCGTCAGGCAACGCCACATCAATGATGGCGGCTTGGAACGGCAACCCAACCGACAACTTACGCCAAGCATCGCGCACCGTTCCAGCAGATTCAACCCCAATACCTGATAAGGTCAAAAGGTTGTTGATTACTTCCATACCGTCAGGATCATCTTCAACCACTAAAATACGTCTGTTCAAATCGGACATGTTTAGTTTCCTAGTATCAAGCGTGCTTCTGGAAAGTCGTCCCGAAGCAATACCAACAAATCATTCACAAAGGTTTCAGGGTGAAGTGGTTTGGTTAAGAAATAGCGGAAGCCAGCTTGCATTGCTTTCTCACGATCCCCTGTCATGGCATGTGCGGTCAAAGCAACCACAGGGATAGATGCCAAAACGCGATCATCTTGCATGCGTTTAATCATTTCCCAACCACTCATTTCAGGCATAGACAAATCAGCAATGATGAATTTGGGTTTGATGGATCGCGCCTTTTCTAAGCCTTCTCGACCATTAATCGCAATCTCAACTTTTGCCCCATACATCATCAACAAGATTTGAACAATCTCCGCAGCATCAGGTTCATCTTCCACCACCAAAACTGTCCAACCTATAAGCGCGTCTCCCGTTATATTTATCATAACATATCCCTTACTTGGCTAGTTTATTGGCTCACAGTTTACTAAGGGAAACTCAACGGTGAATTGTGAACCAACACCTTCAGAACTTTTTAAGTGGATTTTCCCACGCATGGCAATTACCAAGCGTTGCACAATTGCCAAGCCCAAGCCACTTCCGCCATACTTACGGGTGACAGAAGCATCAGCTTGTCGGAAGCTATCAAAGATGGTTTCGTGTAAGTGGGGGGGAATACCTATACCCGTATCCTGTACACTCAGGCGGATCAGTTCACCGTTGGTATTCAAAGATAACTTGACCTCCCCCTTCTCCGTGAACTTGATGGCGTTTGAGAGCAGGTTGGTGACAATCTTGGTCAAGGCATCCTCATCAACGCGAATACATTCTGGCAAAGCATCATCTATTTCAACTTTGAATTGCAGTTGTTTTTGCTGTGCAAGGATTTCCATCTGAGCGGTTAGACGATTAATCAAGCGACGGATAACCACCTTAGATTCCACCAACTCAACACGCCCGGCTTCGATCTTGCTCAAATCGAGAATATCATTGATTAGATTCAAGAGACGCTCCGCGTTCGCACGCGAACGATCCACCATGCGAATATGCTGTTCAGTTAGCCCACCCGTCATTTTAAGCACGCCTAAGAAACCAATGATTGCATTGAGTGGGGTACGTAGTTCATGGCTCATGGTTGCCATGAACTGATCTTTGAATTGACTGGATTGTAATGCCGCCGCCTCTGCTGCCATAGCAAGCTGTGCTTCCTCTTCAGCAAGGTGGCGTTGGTTTAGGAAGCGCACGATGCTATACACCGCCAACACGAAGAATGCTAAAAAGACCCCACTGGTGATGGACAGAGCGCGGATGAGTACATCGTTGTTATTGCTCAATTGGCGAATGCCCAAAGCACGGCTAAACTGATACCCAATTTCCGTTTGATTGACCAAGACCTCAAAACTACGCAATTGGTCAATTGTTAAAAGGCGCAATTCGTCGTTGCTACTATCCTCTAAAAAGGTTGTTAGGTTTAGCTCAATGGACATCCAACTATTCAAAACGGAGTCAACACTCTCTTTGATTTCACTGGGATAAGACTCCACCAAAGCTGGGCGTGACATCACCAAGATACGACTTTTGAGCAATGAAAACTGTAGGTCTACGTCGTCAAGGTTGAGCGTCTCTAACGGGCGCGAAAGCACATCGAGCATCCGTAGCGTTTCGCGTTGAAGTTGAACGAACGGGCGAGCGGTATCGGTTTCATTCAAACCGAAGACGGAAGCAGTCACTTGATTTTGGCGAGCAACCAACGTCCCCAACAGGAAGATGGCAACCAACAAAATGATGGCAACCACGCTTAAGACGGTGATGAGTGGACTGAGGAAGATGAAGCGTCGTGCGGGACGACGCTTCGTGTTTAAGTTATGAGTCATGTTTATTTGATATTGATCGACTTAATTTGCCAAATCCAACGGTTATCATAAACATCACGCGCAAATTCATAATGGTCATAAGGATAGACAAGCATCGCTGGACCGCGCGTTTCAATAGGCATATAGGCACCATCTTCTTGCAAGGCGAAGATAACGGGATAGTCTTTCGCATCACTAAGTGGAACTTCAACTTTGTAGTCATTAATGGCTACCATTTCCATAATGGTTGCATCATCGGGAACTTGCCAAAGTGCGACTAGATCGCTCAACAATACGCCCTTGTATTCAATCTCGCGCGAGTCAATGAACTCTGGCACATTCACCTTGTGCGAAACAACCCCTAGACTTTCAATCGTTGCTAAGTCCATCTGGATGGTGTCGTCTACGTTGGTTGTGCCGATCTTACCGCTTACGGTCAAGATAACATCCCCTGTAGGAGCAGGAATAGCATCTCCGGCAGAAAGAGTCGCTTCGGTTTGACGAATAATAAATTCATCAATATTGACCGCTTGAGGTTGTCCAGCACAGGCTGATACCAACGAGGCAAAAATCAAGACAATAATGGAAAGTACAACGTTACGATTCATTGAATCCTCCTTATAGATTTTATGATCCCTATAATATTACACTAATGTCACCCAAATTTCAGTTAGATTTTCTTGCAAATAGCAATTATTGCTCAAGGGATTGGTTGACCTCGCGGTTCAAATTGGTCAACTCAGCCTGAATATCAGGGGTGGTTTGCTTGAATACATTCGTTAGCATCACTGAGATGCGTTGGCGCACATCGTCATAACCCGGCGTAGGGGGTTCAGATTGACCAAAAGGCAACAGGTTAAACGCGCTGGCATAGATCGGCTTAAGAGCGAAGTAGTCATAAAGTCCTTCAGCGGCACTTTGACGAGCTGGGAAGTAATTTGATACACTTGCCCATAGAGCTTGGTTTTGAGCGTTAGCATAATACGTGAGGAATATCCAAGAAGCTAACTCTTGTTCAACAGTGGAGTACGTGATCGAGATCGAGGGTCCGTAGAGGTTGATAACGGGTTCTGCTGTGGTATAAGGCAACGGTGCAACGCCCCAATCAAATTGTGCCCCTTCTGCTACATACTCCTCATAGAAACTGAGCGCGGCAGTTGAGCCAATGGTAAACAATACTTCTCCCTGACCAAAGTCCACTTGTTCACTGTAGCGTTCGCTCACAATGCTGGCGCAACCTTGCATCACCAAACCATGTAGGAAGGACAAGGCTTCTACGCTGGCGGAGGAATCAAATGTATAAACCGCTTGATCGGTATCAAAAACCTGCCCCCCAAAAGCGAATACCCATGACACTAAGCGAGAAGCATCGGCATCTTGTTTGTATCCATAGCTCGGCAGGATGGGATCAACGGCACGGCTGAAGGGATGTTGAACCGCTTCACAACTTGCTTGGGCAAATTGTTCTGGCGTTTGGGGCACTCCCACAAAATCCAAAACTCCCAACTGATGCAGTTCATTCAGCCAGTCCTCGTTGTAATACATCACCTCGATAGAGCGACTAATCGGGAATCCCAAGCGAACGCCCTCAAAAGTGGGGAAGACATCCGCATCCAAGAATCCCTCAAAGTAATCGACATAATCTTCTAACGTTAATCCATACTGTAGGTTTTCCTCAAGCGGGGTGAGGTCGATGATTTTATTCTGGGTGTAGAGTGTGGCGGCTTGATTTTGATAAGCAACTACTAACTGTGGCATTTCGCTATTGGAGGCGGCTTGTATATCATCGAAGATTTGGTTGTAACTCCCCTTGTGTACCCCCTCTACTGTGATACCCCACTCATTCGTTTGGTTAAACTCCTCAATGATGGCTAACAAAACTTCTTCGTTCTCATTGGAGTATTGATACCAAAAGGTGACACTTTGCCCACGCGGATCAATGTCCGCATAGTCACGTGGTTGTTGTGCATAGAGAGTGAAAACCCCTAAGCATCCATAGCACAAGATACTCAAGACAGGAAGCCATTTCCGAAACATCTTCAATCCTTCTTCCACACTGATTATTTCATCTATTGTTGCATAAATTTGAGGAAAATGAAAACAGGGTAATCCTACGATTACCCTGCCTAGCCAAAGACTCAATGAGAAGATGGGCTATAAATTATTGAGCAAGCAAGTCAGTAAGGTCAGCGTTTGCTTGTTCATTCACTGCAGCCAAAGTAGCAGCTACATCTACGGTTGCATCATCAACGATTGTCACCATTGCATCTTCGATCGCGGTACGAACGAAGTCATAACCGGGGACGGGGGGTTCTGCCTTAGCAAATTGCAACAAGTCGAAAGCGGTCTTGTATGCGGGATTGGTGGTGAAGTATTCGCCCAAGCCTTCTGCAACAGAAGCGCGTACTGGGAAGTAGTTAGAAGCAACTGCCCATTCTGCTTGAACTTCTGCAGAGGTGTAGTATTTAACGAACAACCAAGCAGCTAGTTCTTCTTCTGGGGTGGTAACGGGGATAGAAACAGAAGCACCGTAAAGGTTCATAACAGGTTGTTCAGTTACATAAGGAACGGGAGCAACTGCCCATTCAAAGCCAGCACCATCTGCTACTGCAGACGCATAGAAGGGCAAGCCAGAGGAAGACCCAACGGTGAAGAGGGTTGTACCTTGACCAAAGTTGGTTTGATCGGCGAAGTCTTCTTCAAGACCACGCGCACAACCATCAGCAAACAAGCCTTGCAAGAAGGTCATTGCTTCTACACCGGCGGAACTAGCAATGTCATATTCGCCAGTTTCGTAGTTGAACATGTCGCCACCGAAGCCAAACGTCCAAGAAGCGAAACGAGAAGCATCAATGCTCAATTGATAGCCAACAGAGATTGCGGTGTCGCCGGTTGCGCCAGAGAAGGGATTGGTAACAGCGGCACAAGCTGCTTCACGGAATTGTTCTGGGGTTTGGGGTGCACCTTCAAAGCTGATCGCACCAGAAGCAGAGAGTTCGCTCAACCATGCAGTGTTGTAGTACATCACTTCCATAGAGCGGTTGGGTGGGAAGCCCAAGCGAGCACCGCCGAAGCTGGGGAACAAGTCGGAGTTGTAGAAACCAGGGAAGAAGTCAGCCTTGTCTTCTTCAGTGAGACCCCACTTTGCGCTGTCAACCAATGCGGTCATGTCAATCAAACCGTTGTCAAGTTGATAGGTAGCAGCTTGGTTTTGGTAAGCAACAACCAAAGAAGGAGCGTCTTCAGTATTCATAGAAACCAACATCTTTTCGAAGATGTCGCCATAACCACCTTGGTTGAGTGCCTCAACGGTGATGCCAAATTCGTTAGAAGCGTTGAAGTCAGCAACGATCTTTTGGAGTTGTTCTTCACGTGCTCCACTGTGTTGATGCCAGAAAACAACGGTTTGACCGCTTGGGTCAACTTCTTCAAAGCTCATCATCGCATCTTGTGCGAAAGCAGGAACAGCCACGAATGCGGCAATGACCAAAACGAGAACGAAAATCAACTTCTTAGACATTTGTACAGATTCTCCTGTAGATTATGTTGTTGGTATCTTTCACGATGAGGTACAAACGTGTTCCCACTCCCTCAACGATTATCACCTATTGACCACTGAAGAGCCGAATTGCTCCGATTAGCCTTTTAATCCAGAGGTGGCAACGCCCTCTGTAAATGTTTTCTGGGCGAAGAAGTACACAACCAAGATGGGAACGATGGCAAACATGGAGCCAGCCATCAATAAATGTAGTTCCGGTCCTGCATCCTGCATGAACGCATTCAAGCCCACCATGATCGGTCGCCAGCGTTCTTCCGTTGTCACCACGAGGGGCCACAAGAACGCATTCCAGCTACCGATGAAGGTCAACAGCGAAACGGTGGTGATGGCAGGGCGAGCAATCGGCGTGGCAATTTGGATAAGAAAGCGCAAGTGTCCTGCCCCATCCATACGCGCCGCTTCCCATAGTTCATCAGGAATGGTGGTGAAGAATTGGCGCAACAAGAAAATGCTGAACGCGCTGGCAATGAATGGAACGGTAAGGGCAGGGAGTTTGTTCACCCAGCTGACTCCCCCAAGTTCAAAGTATGGGGCACTCATATTGATGAGCGGTAACGGGAGAACATCACCACGAATGATGCGAAAGTTAGGAATGAGGGTGATGGAGTCTGGCACCATCAAGGTGATGAGCAGAATACTAAACAAGACATCACGCCCAAAGAACTTGATCTTGGCGAAGGCATACGCCGCCGGAATAGAAGTGAGCAACATGCCGATGATGGTCATGGAGGTGATGATGACGCTGTTGAAGAAATAGCGTTCAAAGCGTCCGCGCTCCCATGCTTCATAGTAGTTGGCATGAATGGGAATCGGCAAGGCATACGTTGTCCCTTCCGCGGTTGTCCATTCTGGATTCACCCATACCATCTTGCTGACATCCGGAAACCACTTGCGATTGATCGTTTCGCCCAGCGTCATGAACGATGAGGCAAATGCCCAGTATAGGGGGACAATTGCCATAAAGGCAAAGAAGATCAAAATCGCATGGAGAATGAAGCGTCTGCCTAAACTACTTTGACTACGCCCTGATTGGCGTTTAGCGCGATCATCCATAGAACACCCGTTTTTCAAATACATTACGCTGAACAGCAGTGAGTGCCAAGATAATCAACAGGAGAATGATGGCTTGTGCGGCGGCATAACTCCAATTGTTATCGGTGCGAAAGCTATCAAAGATCACAATGCTGGCGGTGTCAGTTGTCCCTTTGGCAAACCGATCACGCATCACATAGATGCTATCAAATGACTTGAACGTCCCAATGAACCCCAGAACGGACAGGTAAAACGTAACGGGGGAGAGCAAGGGGAGGGTGATATGACGGAACAAGTGCCAATCGTTCGCACCATCCACTTTCGCCGCTTCGTATAAATCACCGGGGATAGAGCCTAAGCCTGCTAGAAATACCACCGTATAGTAACCCGTATACGTCCAGATATTGAACAGAATCACCGAGACCATCGCTAGGCTGGGACCCGCCCAAAAGCCCTCAAGGTTGAGGTTGAACAGGATATTGAGGAGGGATTCTGATTCTGCAATCCAGCTGAGTGGCTCGATGCCAAACAATCCCACCACTTGGTTAGCGATAGAAGACTCACGTGAGCTAAAGACTTGGCGGAAAACTACAGCAGAGGCAACCACCGGGGTGATGTACGGAACGAAGTAAATCATCCGATACCATTCTTTAGCAAATAAGTTTTGATAAAGTATGTAAGAGAGGATCAAGCCCAATATCAATTGGGCAGGCACTGTACCAAAGGCATAATAAACCGTGTAGATCAATCCGTGTAGATAATCAGCATCCCCAACCTGCATCATGCGCGTCCAACCGAAAGCAATGAGTCCGAACGATGCGCCAATCAAAACGATGGCAGAAGCCAATTGGGCAATCCAGCGTTGCTCGGTAAGCCGATTGAAAGCATTGTTCCAAACGTAATAGGCAAGCATCAACACGGCGAAACCAACACAAAATGCCAACGCGCCCCACCAGTCCCCCACGACATCGGTATAGTTCTTGATGCCAACAAACGCGCCTTGCCGCACCCGCCAACGATATAGGCTCATCCAAACCGCATTGGCGATGGGAAACAGTCCAAAGATGAAAATGATGATTAATGCGGGGGAAACAAATAAGTAGCCCGTCAGATTATCTTGCAGGGCAACCTGATTAATCTTCAATCTGGGGATACGAGAAGGTTTGGTATTTGAATCAATCACTAGGTTGGGTTCGTAATTTAGGTTAGCGGAATCTATCTTTATGCAAACCCTACTATACAAGCAGTATTTTATTGATGAACCCTAGTTTAGTTAACTCGCTATTAACTATATATTAAGTTCTATTATTGTTCGTTGCCACCAATAAACGGATGGCATCCTTCAAAAGGGAATAGCGCACGGACTGCCCACACCCTAGCTCACCATCCACCTCAAAGTTTTCGGCGTGGTTTTCAATGCGCACCTCAACCTGCCCCCCGCGTCGATATTGCACAGCAGGATGGGTTAAATGGCTTCCGTTGTAAACTCGCCACAACGCGCTCAAAATAATGGGGATGCTCACCCCTTTGACCAAGACTACCTCAAAGAGTTGATCGTGAATGTTGGCGGAAGGCGCGATCTTCATGCCACGACCAAACGTTGAACCGTTTGCCACTGCCAACAGGAAGAGTTTGCCGCTATACCACTGCTCCCCATTCACCCAAATCTGCGCGTTCGGTTGGCGATAGAACAAGATAGACTCCACTGTTTTAGCAAGGAATGTCCACGGATACCGACGAGTAAGCGGTTGCATGCGGATGTTGACTTCTCCGCTTAAGCCGATGCTGGCGATATTCAAGAAGTATCGGGGGGGGGAATCATCCGCCACAAGTTGCCCCACATCACAAAGCTGGGGACTAGCATTAGACAACCACAGCACGGCTTGCACAAGGTCATTAGGAATTTGCAGATGTCGGGTGAAGTCAAAACCTGTCCCCATTGGCAACACACCAAAAGCAACCGTCTGCCCTATCCCCAAGGTGAGCAAGGCGTTCAGCACGCTGTTGTTCGTGCCGTCCCCACCCACAGCGATCACCTGCTCAATGTGTTGTGCCATACCAGCCTGTAGCGCGGTGGTAACTTCTTCTGCGCTTTGTGTGATGACAACATAAGCATTGGGGAAGTAGGTTTGAAAAAGCGGATGAATCGTTTGCCAACGCTGATAAGCACGTCCGCTATCGGCGTATGGATTCACAATGACTAAAGTTTTAGCAAGGTTCATGTTCAATACTCATCTATTCCTAAAAATCATATTCAACGGATCATGAGGGGACGGATGCCCCTCACGGTCAAGTGACGATTAAACGCGGATCGTGCCATCTCCCTCAACAATCCACTTGTAGGTGGTCATGCCTTCCAATGCCATGGGTCCGCGCGTGTGGAGTTTTTGCGTGCTGACTGCCAATTCTGCACCCAGCCCCAACGCCCCTCCGTCATTGAAGCGCGTACTCGCATTCACGAATACTGCCGCTGAATTGACCTCATTCAAGAAGCGTGCGATTGCTTCGGGGTTAGTAGACAGGATGCCGTCGGAGTGCCCCATGCTATGTGTTTCGATGTGGTCGATTGCCTCATCCAAACCACTCACCACCTTCACCCCACAAATTAACGCCATCCACTCGGTATCGAAGTCCTCTGCGCTTGCCTGTTCAACGGCAGGTTGTTGCCCAATTAAAGCATAAGCGCGAGGTTCTGCCTTCAAGGTGACACCACTATTTGCCAGATGATCGACCAGACGGGGCAAGAATACACCTGCCACTTGTTCATGCACCAATACGGTATCTAAAGAATTGCACACAGAGGGGCGGTTAGTCTTGGCATTATGAATGACACTCAATGCCTTATCAAAATCAGCGGTCTCATCCACATAAATATGGCAGATGCCGATTCCCCCCGTAATGACAGGGATGGTGCTATTCTCTCGACAAAAGCGATGCAATGCCTCTCCACCGCGTGGGACGATGATGTCTACATACTCATGCAGTTTAAGCAATTCACCGATATAACGGCGATCGGTGCTTTCGATATATTGAATCACATCGGCAGGCAAGCCCACTTCGATGAGTGCCTGACGCATGATTTCTACAAGCACCATGTTACTGCGCAAGGTCTCTTTGCCCCCGCGCAAAATGGTGGCATTCCCCGTCTTGATGGTCAACGCCGCCACATCCACCGTGACATTGGGACGCGCTTCATAGATCACCCCAAAGACCCCAATGGGAACGCGCACACGCGAGACGTGCAATCCGTTTTCTAAAACGCGCTGGTCAAAGCGTGCGCCGATGGGGTCTTCTAGTTGAGCGACTTGGCGGACATCGGCAATGATGCCCGTTAACCGTGGCGAAAGATTCAGTCGATCAAGAAGCGATTCGCTCAAGCCGTTCTCTCTCCCCTCAGCAACATCTAGCGCGTTTGCTTCTAAGATGCGTTCGCGGTGCTGTTCCAGCGCAGTAGCAATGTGTTCCAGCGCGGCGGTACGGACGGCATGAGAAGCCTTTCCCACTGCTCGACTGGCAAGACGGGCACGTTCGCCCATGTGTATCAAGTTCACTTCGTTCATAGTTATCGGTCTTCTCGTTCTAACAATACCATATTATTACGATGGATCACGGCATCCCCCAAGGTGTAGCCCAAGATTTCAGGAATACGATTCGATTTTTGGCGCACAATAGCGCGAAGGTCGTCGGCATTGTAGCTTGCTAAACCGTGTGCCAGTTTGTGCGCTTCACTGTCTAGCACCGCCACCAATGCGCCACGCTCAAAGTTACCTTCCACGCGCACCACGCCCACCGCAAGCAAACTCACCCCACCCGTCACCAACGCTCGCGCTGCGCCTTCATCAACGTAGATCATGCCTCGTGGCTTTTCTGCCAAGAGCCACCGCTTGCGACTTTCCAATTGATCGACTTGTGGCTCAAAGCGCGTGCCGATGGATTCTCCCGCAACGATGCGCGTCACCACATTTTGCTCTTTCCCACGCGCAATGATGGTGGTTACGCCACTATTGGTTGCCAGCTTCGCCGCTTCAATCTTGGTTGCCATGCCCCCCGTCCCCAAGTTTGTGCCCGTCCCCCCAGCAATGCGCATCGTGTTTTCATCAATGCGTTCTACCACAGGGATGAGTTGCGCGTTCTCATCTTTGCGCGGATCGGAGGTGAATAAGCCCGGTTGATCGGTGAGAATGATGAGCAAGTCAGCATCAATCAAGTTGGCAATCAATGCAGAAAGATTATCGTTATCCCCTACCCGTAGCTCATGCGTGGCAGTGGTATCGTTTTCGTTCACGATAGGAATCACCCCAAACTCCAACAGGTTGAGCATGGTATCGCGTGCGTTCAGGTAACGGGTACGGTGGCTGAGGTCATCGCGCGTGAGCAGGATTTGCCCCACCACCAATTGAAAAATATCGAACAAGTCTCCATAAATCCGCATTAAACGGCTTTGCCCCACCGCGCATAAGATTTGCTTGGAGGTGACGGTCTTGGTCATGTCAGGATAATTCAGCACCTCGCGCCCTGCGCCTTGTGCGCCAGAAGTCACCAAGACCACCTCATGCCCCACGCTTCGCACGCTGGCAAGATCGCGCACCAGCTCTAACATGCGCTGACGATTCAAGCGAGCGGTCTCATTCGTGAGGACGCTTGTCCCCACTTTCACTACAATGCGTTGCTTCTTCACAAATGCCTCACTAGGTTGAACGTGATTTGCCCTGCGCAATAGCTGTTTTCAAAGATTGGGCACGAGCGCGAACAATGTCTAAGTTGGTCTTGCCATCCCCAGTGAGCCAGCCAAACACGCCTGCCCCAACCGCCCCAGCGTTAATGAAAGCGCGGGCGTTCTCCTGATTGATCGCCCCGTTACACATGAACCGCATGTGACTGAGTGCGCCGAACATCGCCTTAAAATATTCTACGCCCAACGCGCCGATTGGGAAAACCTTTAGCAAGGGAATCCCCACTTGCCAAGCCATGACTGCTTCAGTTGGGGTGATGACACCAGGGATCATGAGCGTGCCAGCGTCCCACACATAACGCACGACTTGGGGATCAAACGCTGGGGAAACGATGAAATCCGCGCCGGCATCCATTGCCACACGCGCTTCTTCTATGCTCAAGATCGTACCCATACCTACGTAAGCATGCTCGCCATAGGTCTGCTTGACCGCCTGCATGGCTTCGATGGGTTGTACAGAGTTCATGGTTAGTTCAAAGATATTGATGCTTTCTTCCATCAAGACTTGCGCCAAAGGGAGCATCACTTCAGGGGGGAAGTTTCCGCGTGTGCCGGCGATGATGCCGACTTTTTCAATCTGCTGTAATACTGCGTAGGGATCGGTCATGGGGGTGGGTCTCATTACACCATAGAAAACAAACAATCTAATCAGGAACGGGCAATTGTACAAGGCTTAGCTATGCTACAATCGTGGCAATTGAGAATGGACTGTGCAGTATGGTGTTGAAAGACCTCCCCCCCAACCTCGTTGAGCAGGGCACGATCATCGCTCACCCCATCAGTGAGGTGGATTATCTTCGCCTATATTCAGGACAAGCCACTGAATGGGTGGAAGGGTATGTAATTGAGATGGCATCTAGCACGGTCTCCCATCAGTTTGTGTTGGATTATCTACATGTTTTGTTAGAGAGCTACTTTGCCTTGCGCCCCATTGGTAGAGCCATCCGAGAATCCGCGATGCTCCGCATGGCACAGGTAGAATCGCGTAGAGAGCCTGACCTGATGGTGATTCTGCATAGCAACGAGGGGGAACTCACCGAGACTACTTTTGTCGGTAGCCCAGAAGTGTGCATAGAAGTTGTTTCTGATGAGAGCGTTCGGCGAGATTATGGGGCTAAATTTTGGGAATATGAGCGTGGCGGGGTATCGGAATACTGGATCATTGACCCACTCCGTGAACGTTGCACCTTCAACCGTTTGAATGCCAACGGAAAGTATCAGGCGATTCAGCCTGATGAGATGGGCATCTATACCACCCCATTATTGCTCCAGTTACACTTGAGCGTAGCCACCTTGTGGCGCAGTCGCCTTCCTAATGTGTTAGAGATTGTTGAAGCGGTCAAGCAGATGGTGACGAACAATTGATGAACAATCCCCCCATTGACTGGGGGGATAGATGGCTAGACGTGCCAGATCATCGGCACAAGCAGAATGGCAACCACATACACCAACAGGCTGAGAATCCCACCCACACGGATGAAGTCCATGAATTTGTAATGCCCTGCCCCATACACCAACACACAAGCCGGCTCCAATGGGGTGATGTAAGAGGTGCTTGCCGCCAATGCAATCATGATGGCGAACGGGCGCGGATCAAATCCGAGTAGCACCGCAGTCTGCATGGCAATGGGCACAAGCACCGCCGCCGCCGATTGGTTAGACATGGGCTGGGTGAGGAGCATGGCAAGGAAAAAGAACAGGGTCAACAATCCATAGGGTGACTGGCTGAAGGGAAGGCGGATAATCAAGTCGGCTAAAAAGTTGGCTGTGCCCGTCGCCTGCATCGCTTGACCAAACGCCAACATGCTCCCAATCAAGATGAGTGTCTTCCATTCAATGTTGCGATACGCCACTTCAGGGGTGATGCACCCCGTCACAAATACCGCTACCGCCCCCATCATGGAGGCAACCGCTATAGAAACCAAACCCGTCATGGCAACACCTAGCGCGACCACAAAAATTGCCAACGCGGTGAACACCTTGCGCAGGTCAATCACGCGCGTTTCAATGATGTCTAAGACGCGAAAGCTACGATCAGATGCCAGCGCGTTCAAGTTTTGGACGGGCAGGCGAATGAGCAACACATCCCCTGTAGAGAGTTTCAACCGCCCAATTTTGCTGTGGCGGATTTCGCCCCCTTGATTGACAGCGAGAATTTGCAGTTGGTAGCGTTCACGCAAGCCCAACCCTTTCACCGTCCCACCAACCAGTGGTGAGCTAGGCAAGATCACCACCTCTGCCGTGCGAAGCATGTCATCTTGCAGGCTTTCAATCTGTTCAATGCGTCCGCTCATTTCTATATCGGTGTTGCTTGCCAACGCTAGAATGGTCTCACGGGTGCCTTCCACCAGCAAAACATCTTGGGCATACAACACTTCGTGCGCCAACGGCTTCAGGATGCTCTCACCACGATGCAAGCTGAGCATCCCCAGATTCATCGGGTAGATCAAGCCAGAAGCATCTATGGTTTTCCCCACCATGCTAGAGCCGTGTGGGATGGTGATCTCGGTGAAATACAGATCCGCTTTTTTCCCGATTCCGTCGCTCTGCTCCGCCTTGATGCGATCTGGAATCAAGCGTTGTCCTATTGTCACCATATACACCAAGCCGACCAGCAGAATGGGCAAGCCGACCGGTGTCAGTTC
>JBMOEO010000059.1:0-23286 GCA_049318945.1 Phototrophicaceae bacterium
TCCCTGCCCCAAAAAGTTATTCGGATTTGATCTCTTGCTTACGGCGGGCGATGAAATCAACTAGGCTATCGTTTAAGCCTTCATCCAGCGCGGGGGCTTCGTAATGTTCAAGCAAAGTTTTGACTTGTGCGTTCGCGCGTTGAACGCTGTCTTTCGCGCCTTCTGCTTCCCATTTTTCTGCGGAATCATAATCAAATAGACGCGCTTTATAGAAGGCAGTTTTCATGTTGCGGATGGTGTGGTCTGTTCCAAGATGATGCCCACCGGGTGGGACAGTGCGGATGGAATCCATTGCCTGTGCTTCTTCAGAAAGGTCTACCCCTTGCATGAGTTTGATGCCCATGCCCACTGCTTCACAGTCTAGCACGAACTTCTCTAGGCTGGCTGAAAGCCCGCCTTCAAGCCAACCTGCCGCATGCAACACAAAGTTAGTATGTCCCATCACCGTTGCTTGAATCATCATCATTGCTTCATAAGCCGCTTGAGCATCCGGAATCTTTGAACTTGCCAAGCCTCCGCCACTGCGGAAAGGTAGGTTGTAGTGGCGTGCCATTTGTGCGCTCAAGAAGAGGGTGGTTTGGCTTTCTGGCGCACCCAAAACGGGGGCACCGCTTTGCATATCTGTGCCAGCTTGGAACGTCCCATAAATGACAGGGCAACCCGGCTCAATCATCTGGGTGTAAGCGATCCCTGCCAAAACTTCGGCGTTGGCTTGAATGAGCGTGCCGACTGGGGAAGTGGGTGCCATCGCCCCAGACAGGATGAATGGGCTAATCAAGCTGGCTTGTCGCGCACGGCTATATACCGTCAGTGCGCCCAACATACGATCATCCAAACGGCGGGGGCTACTGATATTGATGAGCGAAATCAAGGCTGTGTGCTGGCGGATGGCTTCTGCACCGAAGATCATCTCCACCATAGCAACGCTATCTGCCGCATTTTGGGCGGATGTCACCGACCCCATGAAAGGCTTATCACTATACTTGATGTGTGAGTACAACATATCGAGATGGCGTGTGGGTACAGGCTCATCCATTGGCTCAACCACAGTCCCACCCGAATGGTTGATGTAGGGGTTGATGTATGCCAACTTGACAAAATTATTGAAGTCATTCAACTTCGCTGCTTGTCTGCCACGTTCCATATCCCACACGAATGGAGGTCCATAGACGGGGGCAAATACCGCATAGTCCCCACCCACTTCTACATTGTTCGCCGAATTACGCGCCAATTGGGTGAAGCGTGAGGGTGCCATCTTGACGAAGTGCATCAGCGTATCTTCATCAAAGTAGGCAATACTGTCTTCATCCACGCGCACGCCATTTGCCTTGAGAATTGAAACTGCCTCATCGTCATAGAAGGCAATCCCAATTTGCGTGAGGACTTCCATACTGCGCTCGTGAATTAGCTGAACCGCTTCTTCATCAAGCAAATTCACCAGCGGTAATTTGTTGACGGGCTGGGCGATGCGCTCTAGTATGCTCATATCTTGGCGTTCGTTACGGAGGCGTTCGCGTCTTCTACCCATTGTTTTCGTCTCCCCCACGCAAGGAACTACGACGGGCGCGGCGTTCTGCCCCACGTTCGGCACGGCGTTCTTCACGTCCGGCTCCGCCTTCACGGTTTGCCATGATCCATTGTACGCAGTTTTCGTCGTTGCCTATTAGAACATCCCCAGCTTTGATGGCAAGACGGATCTCATCTTCAAGTGGGTTGGTGATGGCACACGCCATGCCAGCGGTGATAGCCATGGTCAAGAAGTGTGCGTTCAACTTAGGACGACCGGGCATTCCAAAACTGATGTTGCTTGCGCCACACGTGGTATTCACGCCTAGTTCTTCACGGCAACGACGCACCAATTCAAACAGAGCTTTGCCAGCGTAGCGTACCGCGCCAATTGGCATGGCAAGCGGATCAATGATGACATCCTCGCGTGGAATCCCATAGGATTCTGCCCGTTCTACAATGCGCTTTGCCACCATAAAACGCACGTTGGGGTCTTCCGAGATGCCGGTATCGTCGTTGCTAATCCCAATCACGGCGGCTTTGTATTCGGCTACCAGAGGTAACACAGCCTCAAGGCGTTCTTCTTCCCCCGTGACGGAGTTCACCAATGCCTTCCCTTGATATGCCTTCAAGCCTGCTTCAAGCGCAGCAACGATGGAAGAATCAATACATAATGGGGTGTCGGTGATGGCTTGTACACGGCGGATTGCCTCTGCCAAAATGCCCGGCTCATCCGCTAGGGGGATGCCCGCGTTGACATCCAACATCTGTGCCCCAGCCTGTACTTGCGCCAGTGCGTCTGCTTCTACGCGCGAGAAGTCCCATGCAGCCATTTCGGCGGCGAGCTTCTTGCGCCCGGTTGGATTGATGCGTTCGCCAATGATGACGAACGGGTGCGAAGGATCAATGGTGATACTTTGCGTTAAAGAACGAATGACGGTCATGAATGAAAATTTCCTGCTTTCAATGTGTGAATTTTACGAAGAAGCCGTGTTTCTAATTCACCATAGGCGGTGAATTTGATCTCAAGCGGAAGCTGAAGTTCCCCTGCCACTTGATAGGCTCGTGTTACTAAATCTGGGTCTGAACGTTGTTGCAAATAAACGATGCGTTCATAATTGCCAAAATACATGTCGCGCAATTCAGGGTAACGGTCTAAGCCCAACCCTTCAATGATGAGATGCTCATACGATTGCACCATGAAATCTGTCAAGAAAAAGGTGCCGGGCGTTTCATCCATCATACGCTCAAAGCCCTCTGCCCCTGCATACTGTTCGTAACAGTGGGGTCCTTCGATGCGCTCTAGTCCTAGCTCGGCAAGTTTACGGTCAAGCATGCCCCCCGTGCCACAATCCCCATAAACGATGATGGCATGCTCAAACTCTAGCCCATCTTGTCGGAGTCCAACCAAGCGTTCATGAACAGCATTAGGTATTTTATGGGGGTGATTATGGAGTTGTGCTGGAATTGCCATGATCGTCACATCGTCGAGTTGATGATGTTCACGAATGGCAATCAATTCACGAGCCAACGCACCGCACGCAATCAGCAATATTGACATTGGGTTAACCTAATATGGGTTTTACAAAACTGAACCGAGTGGCACAAGACCACTCGGTTGTTTAAGAAAGACATTACGCTTTACTTCTGCGAATGCTCAAATGTTTCTTTGCCAAGTCAACCGCAATGGCGGCATCACGGCAGTAGACATCCGCTTCAATCTCTTCTGCGAAGGCATCATTGAGGGGCGCACCACCCACAAAGACCATGTATTTATCACGAATGTTGCGTTCTTTCATGGAGTCAATCACCACCTTCATATACGGCATGGTGGTGGTTAACAAGGCGGACATGCCCAAGATGTCGGGATGGTGTTGGTCAAGCGCGTTAAAGAACTTATCCACATCACAATTGATGCCCAAGTCAATGACCTCAATCCCCGCGCCTTCCCACATCATCGCTACGAGGTTCTTGCCAATGTCATGAATGTCACCTTTGACCGTGCCAATGACCGCTTTCCCTAATTGGGGCGCACCTGAGTTAATCAACAACGGGCGCAAAATTTCCATGCCACCCTTCATTGCTTTGGCGGACATCAACACTTCGGGAACGAATAGAACCCCATCACGGAAATCTACCCCTACAATGTCCATGCCAGCGACCAGCCCTTCGGTCATGATCTCATAGGCTTCCATACCACGCCGTAAGCACTCATTGACTTCATCTTCAACCTCATCACGTAAACCGTCATAGAGGTCATCCATCATTAATCCGAGCAATTCTTCTCGCTCAAGTTCTTGCAAGTTGATTGGGTCGTTCATCTTTTTTTCTCCGCGATATGCGTGAAGCCTGTTTACAATTGAGGTAAAAGTTGATCTGGATGTAAGTTTACTGCTTTTAGTATGTCTGGAACAATGTCTTCTTGTTTATATGCCATGATATGGATACCGCGCACCCCGTCAATGGCTTTCACTTCTTCAATGATTTCTGTACAAATCTTAATGCCTTCTTGGCGTTGTTGTTTAGGAGGAGTTTGCTCTAAGCGTTGGATGATTTCATCAGGTATCCAAACGCCCGGCACATTCTCCCTCATCCAATTTGCTAACTTTGCAGAACGCAACGGACCCACCCCAACCAAAATGGCGACTTTCTCATGTAGCCCCATCTGGCGCACTTGATCCATGTAACGCTTGAATAGCGCGATGTCAAAGCAATATTGGGTTTGAATGAATTGTGCCCCTGCTTGAATCTTTTTAGCAAGGCGCATAGCGCGGAATTGGTAGGGCGGGGCGAAAGGGTTCGCCGCTCCCCCTAGAAAGAGTTGGGGAGGTTGGGTTAATTCCCGTCCGCTCAAGAAGGTTTTCTTATCGCGCATGGTTTTGAGGGTTTCTAACAGCGTGATGCTGTCTAGGTCAAAGACGGGCTTTGCTTCGGGATGATCCCCAACTTGCACGCCGTCTCCTGTCAGGCACAACACGTTCTCAATGCCTAAAGCCGCCGCCCCCAAAACATCCCCTTGAATGGCGATGCGGTTGCGGTCTCGGCAACTGATTTGATAGATGGGGGTGTAGCCTGCGCGTGCCAAGATGGCACATGCCGCGACACTACTCATGTGGACGTGGGCACCGCTGGCATCGGTGACGTTGATTCCATCCACCGTATCTTTGAAAACCGCAACATTATCCAAGATCGCTTGTGGGTTGCTTGTATCTGCTGGGGCAAGTTCTGCCGTCACCACAAACTTTTTGGTCTCTAAAGCGTGTTTGAGTTTGTTCATCAGTTAGCCATGCTTCTCTACATCATGTTCAATGATGGCTTGCCATTGTGTGGGGAGTCCGCGTTTTTCTGCTTCGACCATGTTGATGAAGGCGGATTTTCCTTCTTGGCGACGGTCAAGCGGGGGTTGAATAATCATGATGTCGTCCGCGTAGATGGTCATATTGGCGGAACGTTCCCACGCTTGTAGCCAAACACATGGCATCTCCGGCTTCACCTCGCAATGCCCATCATGACGTACCCCACCACAAGGTCCGTTGCGAAGGTTCTTGGGGCAATTCATCGGGCAAGTCATGCCGGTGGTGTGCAATGTGCATTGACCACACATCTGGCAATTGAAGATTGCCTTCTTTGAAATTTCTTCTGCGACCACAAAGACCGGCTCAACTCGCTCATAGCCGATCCGCTCTAGTATGGGGCGTGCCCAACGTACAGTCTTGTGTGTCCACTGATAGGCACGCTCTAGGAGTTTAGGTTGATCTTGTAGCTTCCGAAAGACTGACATGTTCCCTCCTACTCCTGTTCAAGAATCTGCCACTTGGCAACCAAATCATGGATTTGTTGGAGATGCTCCGCGTCATGATCGCTGAAGCGTTGGGCTTCGCTGGGGATAGAAGTTTGCCCTGTGACTTCGTGGTTAGCAGGACGCTGTAAATCCGCTTCGGTTAAATCCCTTAGCAAATCAACCACTTGTTGACGGGCAAGGCGAAATTCATCTACCACTGCAGAAAAGGGTAAGTCAGAAAATGGAGGGGCATCCTCCGGACCAAATCCCATCACCGTTGGATTCTCTTCCTGCGAGATACGTAGGATGCGTTGATAGAAAAAACGCTCACAATTTTTTAGATGAGCCACCACCATATAAACTGACCAATCTTCCTCCGACGGCTGAAAAGCCAGCCCACGCTCATTGAGAAGGCTACTCACTTGTGCGATATGTTCAGGAAAATGGGATAGCTCATCAACTACTTCCTGATAGGGTTTCATTATGAAAAGACTCTATTCGCTTAAAATAGTTGACAACCATACGGAAGTGTAACAAAACACCCTAACCCTAAGCGTAGGAAGCCATGAATGAAATCACTCATGGGGTTTTGTTTACCATCACCAATTTATGAAAGATTGCCCCTCAAGCGAAATGCCTTGAGTGCCACCGACAGATTCAAGCGGTTATCCGGGTTCTTTAGCTGAACATTGGTGAATGTTTCAATCCGATCTAGCCGATAGAGCAAGGTGTTGCGATGCACAAACAATATCTCAGATGCTTCTTTGATGCTCCCCCCACATTGCAGGAAAATCTCCAGTGTGGGCAAAAGTTGCTTGTTGTGTTTTTGGTCAAACTCTGCCAGTTTAGCAATCGCCATATAGAAGATATTCTGCTCCAAAACTTGGTTAGAAAGTTGCTGTAACCAGTGGAACAAACCCAATTCGCTAAATTCGATCATGCCCAAAATCTCTAATCGTTCAGCAATGGTGATGGCTTCTTTTGCCTGCTCATAACTATTGATGATCTCTACATAGGACTTCACGGCGTTGCCAATCCCGATGATTAAATCCGGGGGGATATGCTCTTGTAGTTGTAAGAAACTATGTAGCGTATGGGCAATCTGTTTGCCATTGGGGACGTTGCGCGTTTGCAATACCACCACCACCTGTTGCTCACGGCTGACGATGAGTGCTTTCGCCACAGAGCGCAATTGGCTATCAATCGAGTTTAACAACTGGGTGAGGTCTTCTGGCGTGGCTTTACGACTGCTAAACAAGAGCACTTGATATTGGCGTTCTAGTTGAAAGTCAAAGGCGATGGCTTGGCTTTCTAACCATGTTTGTGGAACTTGATTGGGCTGTAATAGCAAGTTGAAGAAGTCCCCACGCAATGCCAGCATATTCTCATAGATGGCACGATCTTTATAGATGATGAGCGCGGCAGTGGTGGCGGCTTGCTCCAATACCAGATGATCTAGTTCAGTCAAATCAGCATGATGGGCAATGACCCACATATAACCAATGATGGTGTTTGAGACAATGATTGGGGCAACAATCCGTTCTAGTTCTAATCCGATTTCTGGGATGGGGTCTAGCTGTTTAGATTCGCGCTCAATCAATAGTTGCTTATACAACCCGGAATTGTGTAGGGTGTTGGTTACTTCTGGCGAGGTTCTGCCAGATTCAATGCTCTTACGGCGAGCAGAGTCAATCGTTCCCCGTCGGGCATGTGCCAATACTTCAAACGTAGCACTCTCAATAGTCACCGATTTATTCAGGAAACTGGCGATAATCTCCGCGACATCTTGGATCTTACCCCCATCTAACACCACGCGCGTGAGGGTTTCGTGGATAACGCGCATTTGCCGTTGTATGGCACTTTGTTTGCTTTCTAGCGTGCCAAAGATCGCTTTGGTGATGTCTACAAAGAGTGTATCACCCGGCACTTCGATGATAGGGAAGTTGAGTCGGTTTGCCTCTTCAACCATCACAGGCGGAATTTCTTGTAAGTAGTGTCCCATTGAAATCACCAACGCGGCGATTTTACTTTCTGCCATGATGGGGATAATCCGCGATTGGCGTTCAGTATTTTCCTGTAACCCATACGCGACCGAAAGGATGATTTCTCCGCCCTTTGTCCATTGATAATCATCAGATTCAGGCATGGCAACAATATGCACCCACCGAACGGGGCGGTTTAAGCCATGTTCTCCGGCGGCAATCCGATAACCCTTAAAGACAGGAAGTTCAAGTAATGTCGAAACTGAGACCATTTTCAGCTATAATTCGCCTGCTAACTGCACAAAACATTAATCTGAGATTAGGTTATCATAACCTAATGCACGAATGATTATGCTGTCTATAATTTGTGTTGCGTAGAGTTTGTTTATCTTTAATTCTTGTTTGTGGAAAGGTGAGTTATGTCTATTCCTTCGGACATCCAAATCGCTCAGAGTGCCCGTTTAGTGCATATCAATCAAATTGCCGAACAAATGGGGCTAGACCCAGACACTGATCTGGAACATTATGGCAAGTACATTGCAAAGATCAACCTAGAAGCACTGGACAAACTCAAGGATCGCCCAGATGCCAAGTATGTTGACATCACCGCCATCAATCCCACCCCGCTTGGAGAGGGTAAATCCACCACCACCGTCGGGCTTGGTCAAGGCTTAAATTATATCGGTAAGCGTGCCATTGTCACGGTTCGCCAACCATCCCAAGGTCCCACGTTTGGGGTGAAGGGGGGGGCAGCTGGTGGTGGATATAGCCAAATCGTCCCGATGGAAAACTTTAACCTCCATCTCACCGGGGACATTCACGCCATCTCCGCCGCACATAATTTAATTGCCGCGATGATTGATGCCAGCATCTTCCACAAGAACCAATTGGGCATTGATATTCACAACATCCCATGGCGACGGGTGGTTGACCTCAACGACCGCGCTTTGCGCAATGTGATAGTGGGCTTAGGGGAAAAAGAAGACGGGATTCCACGCCAAACAGGGTTTGACATCACCGTTGCCTCTGAACTTATGGCGATCTTGGCATTGACCACCTCGCTCAAAGACCTACGCGAACGCATTGGGCGGATGATTGTTGCTTATGATAGCAATCGTAAACCCATCACCGCTGAAGACCTGAAGGCAGCTGGCGCAGCAACCGTTCTCTTGCGTGATGCCATCAAGCCTAACTTGATGCAGACCCTCGAAAATACCCCCGCTATGGTACATTGCGGACCCTTCGCCAATATCGCGCACGGTAACTCTTCTATCCTAGCGGATATGATCGCCGTGAAGTGTGCCGATTATGTGGTGACGGAAAGCGGATTTGGCGCAGACATTGGCGCAGAAAAATTCTTCAACATCAAGTGTCGTATGTCCGGCTTGAAGCCCCATGCTGCGGTGTTGGTGGCAACAGTACGTGCATTGAAGGCACACACCGGCAAGTATACGATTGTCCCAGGCAGACCGCTTGACCGTGGTTTAACGGGTGAGAACATCGCTGATATTGAAATCGGCGCGGCAAACATGATCCGCCATCTCGAAAACTTGCGCAAGTATGGCATCAACCCAGTCGTTGCTATCAACGTATTTGCTACTGACACCCAAGCAGAGATTGATACCATCAAGCGTATTGCCCTTGAGGCAGGCGCGGTGGGTGTGGCAGAAGCACGCCACTGGGCAGAAGGTGGGAAGGGCGCAGCAGAACTAGCAGAAATGGTGGTGACAGCTTGTGAACAACCAACCGACTTCAAATATCTATATGAGTTGAACCAACCCATCAAGAGCAAGATCGAAACCATTGCTAAAGAGATGTACCGCGCGGATGGTGTGGAATACACCCCACAAGCCGAAAAGCAAATCGCGCTTTATGAAAAGAACGGTTATGGTGACTTGCCCATTTGTATGGCAAAAACCCATCTGAGCTTTACTGCTGATCCTTCTATCAAAGGCGCACCCACTGGCTTCACCATTCCCATCAGCGAAGTTCGCGCTTCGGTTGGGGCTGGGTTCATCTATCCGCTCGTTGGAACCATGCGGACGATGCCCGGCTTGGGAACGTCTCCCTCTGCTGAACGAGTAGACCTAGACGAAGATGGAAAGGTAGTGGGCTTGTTCTAAGCTGCTACTCAATAATGCCGATCAATGCCGTTTTTCTTGCATGAGAAGACGGCATTGTCATTTATAATAATGACATCAAGAAGAGTTTTGATAGGAAATCTGATGACCATTTCTTCTGACCATGTAACCCGCACAACCTGCCCCTACTGTGGCGTGGGTTGCCAGATGAATTTACATGTTAAAGATGGGGCAGTGTATCGCGTTAGTGCCCCGTTTGATTCTGCCCCCAACTACGGTAACTTGTGTGTGAAGGGGCGTTTTGGGGTGGATTACACCACCCATCCCCGTCGCTTGACCACGCCACTTATTCGGGATGGTGAGCGTGGCAACTTTCGTGAGGCAACATGGGAAGAGGCAACAGAGTTCATTGCAGAGCGTCTCTCTCATATTGTTCGTCAATACGGCGGGGATAGCATTGCCACGTATGCTTGCGCCAAAGCCACCAACGAAGATAATTATGTCTTTCAAAAATGGGTACGCGCCGTCTTAAAAACCAACAACGTTGACCATTGTGCGCGGTTGTGCCACGCCGGAAGCGTCACCGGTTTACAACTTGCCATTGGCTCTAGCGCGATGAGCAACAGCATTGCGGAGATGGAAAACCTCGATACCTTCATCGTGACGGGGAGCAACACCACTGAAACGCACCCTGTGATTAGCTTGTTCTTGAAGCGGGCTGTTCGCCAAAACGGGGCAAAACTCATCGTGATTGACCCACGTCAAATTGAATTGACCGACTTTGCTACATTGTGGCTTCGTCAAAAGCCCGGCACTGATGTAGCGGTTTATCAAGCGATGGCGCATGTGGTTGTGAGCGAGAAACTCTATAACGAAAGTTTCATCGCCAGCCGTACAGAGGACTTTGAGACCTACATTGAATCGCTTGAATCGTGTACGCCGGAGTGGGCGGAGGAGATCAGCGGTGTTCCTGCCGAAGACATTCGTCAAGCGGCGCGGATGTATGCCACCGCAGATGCGGCTGCTTTCTATTGGGGGATGGGCATCAGCCAAAGCACACATGGCACAGATAACGCCCTTGCCCTCACCAATCTTGCCCTCATGACCGGACAGGTTGGTCGCCCCGGCACAGGCTTAAATCCGTTGCGCGGGCAAAACAACGTACAAGGTTGTTCCGACAGCGGAGGCTTACCCAACGTCTTCACTGCTTATCAACCCGTCACCAATCCTGAAGTGCGTGCCAAGTTTGAGCAAGTATGGCATACCGATCTTTCTGCTGACCCCGGACTGACCGTTACGGAAATGGTGGATGGTGCGTTGATGGGCAACATCAAGGCGATGGTGGTGATGGGGGAAAACCCATTGATGAGCGAGCCGAACTTATCCCACGCTCAACATGCTATTGAGTGTTTAGATCTGTTGGTGTGCATTGATATTTTCATGAATGAAACCGGTCAGCTTGCTGATGTGATTTTACCCAGCGTCAGCTTTGCCGAAAAAGACGGGACATTCACCAACAGTGACCGTCGTATACAACGGGTGCGTCAAGCTATCCCGACGGTGGGGCAGGCGCGTGTGGATTGGCAAATCGTGTGTGACTTAGCAAAAAGTATGGAAGCGAAACTCAACATTGCCCAATCAGCTGGATTTGATTATGCCGATGCTGAAGCAATCTGGGAAGAGATGCGCATGGTGACTCCGCCTTTCTATGGCATCACCTACGAACGCCTTGAGCGTGAGGGGGGTGTTCACTGGCCCTGTCCAAGCCTAGATCATCCCGGCACACCCTACTTGTTTGAGGAAGATTTCCCACGTGGGCGCGGAAAGTTTTGGGCATTGGAGTATGGCACAGACAGCGAAATCACCGATGCTGACTATCCTTTCCACCTCACCACTGGGCGCGTGCTATTCCATTGGCATGGGGGCACCATGACTCGTCGCTCCAAGTTGGATGAGGCTTTCCCTGAACCCATCTTAGAGATGCACCCCGATGATGCCCATCAACTAGAAGTGGTATCGGGGGATTGGGTACAGGTGACTTCTCGACGTGGGGAAGTCGTATGTCGGGTGATGGTGACGGGGCGTTCGCCAAGTGGTACGGTCTTCTTGCCCTTTCACTTTGTAGAAGCGGCGGCAAATTTGTTAACCTTAGACAAGATTGACCCACGCGCTAAAATTCCTGATTTTAAGATGACCGCCGTTAAACTGGTTAAGACGGTTGCTCCTGCTCGTGACGGAGGGGAGTTGCCCCTGTTAGAACGCGGTGCAATCAAAGACCCGGTGCGTTACGTACACTAATGATAACGTTCTCCGTTGCTATCGTTGCAGGTGGGAAGAGTTCACGGATGGGGACAGATAAATCATTTGTCCTCATCCATGACCGACCACTCATCCAGCATCAACTCGACCGCGTTCACGCGCTTGGGCAAGCCGAAACGTTCATTGTCACCAATCACTTTGAACGCTATGCCAAACTCGGTTTGCCTATGGTGTCGGACGTTCTTCCAGAAATGGGGTCACTGGGGGGAATCTTCACTGCGCTCACTCATGCACAACACGATTGGGTTTTCACGTTAGCATGTGATATGCCCTTCATCAATCGGGAGTTGCTCCAGTATATGCTGGCATGTGTGGATGATCGCGTGGATGGGGTGGTTCCGCGTGTGGAGGGATACCCACAAGGTTTACATGCTCTCTATCGTAAAACCTGCCTCCCCTCCATACAACAAAGGCTATCAGCATCTCATCTGAAGGTGATCGGATTTTATGAGGATGTCACTATGCGCTATCTTGATGAGGCGGAATACGCTATCTTTGAACAGGTTGAGGAATCGTTCTTCAATGTCAACACCCCAACCGAACTAGAACAAGCACGCCAGATTTATCACACAAAATTTTATACGGGTTAATCGTTATGGTTTTAACACATACAACTTTTGAAACATTGCTTCAGCCCTATGTAGGACGCGGACGCGATGCCCTTCTGCCTATTTTGTGGGATGTTCAAACGGCTTTCGGTTACATCTCGCCCGAAGCCGTGCAGGCAATCTCCTATACGCTACGTGTACCAGAGTCTGAAATCTTTGGGGTGATCGGTTTCTACTCCCTCTTCTACAATGAACCCACCGCTAAACGCATTGTGCGCGTTTGCACCAGTCCATCTTGTGCGATTGATGGGGCACATCATACCTTAGAGGGGATGTGTCGGCATTTGAAAGTGAGCGCGGGGCAACCCACTGACGATGGTGAAATCTTGTTAGAGGGGACGGAATGCTTGGGGCTGTGTGACCAATCTCCAGCCGTTCTCATCAGCACACAAGGTCAAGGTGAATCCCTGCATGCCAACGTATATGATGGGGCGGCGTTCTTAGACAACCCACAAGCATTCTCCTACCAAAACATTTATCGCTCTGAAGTCGGCATCCTGCTGGGTAAGTCGGCTTCGCCTCAGCCTCACTATCACGCGCTTGCTAAGTCATTGGCGGAGAACAATCCCGATGACCTAATTGAGACAGTGCGCCAAAGCGGATTAATTGGGCGTGGTGGGGCAGCCTTCCCCACCGGCTTAAAGTGGAAGTTCACCCGCGCCACCCAAAGTTTCCCTAAATATGTGGTGTGCAATGCTGATGAGAGCGAGCCGGGAACGTTCAAAGATCGTGTTCTGATGGAGGAAAACCCTCACCTGTTACTAGAGGGGTTGGCAATTGCTGCTTATGCCATTGGGGCGAATAAGGCGTACATCTTCATTCGTGGTGAATATCCTGAAGCCACGCGGATTTTACAGCAGGCAATTGATGAGGCAGTTGCGCACAATTGGCTAGGGGATGCCATTCAGGGGAGCGCGTTCTCATTGGATGTTGAAATTCGACGGGGCGCGGGCGCGTATGTGTGTGGCGAAGAAACCGCGCTCTTTGAGGCGATTGAGGGCAAGCGTGGCTTCCCACGCATCAAGCCTCCCTACCCAACCACCAACGGGTTATTCGATAAGCCTACGGTGGTCAACAATGTTGAGACCTTGTGCAACGTCCCGTTGATTGTCCTGCAAGGGGCGGATGCTTATAAACAATACGGCACAGAAAAAAGCAGTGGTACGAAATTGATTTCCATCAGCGGGAGCGTGCGCCAACCCGGCGTGTACGAGATCAACCCCGGCTTGACCTTGCGCACCTTGATGGATGAATACTGCGGTGGGGTGATTGGCGAGCTACAAGCGGTATTGATGGGTGGGGCAGCAGGCGTGTTCATGACCCCCGAAGAAATGGATGTCCCGTTGACGTTTGAGGATTTGCGGGCAGTGGGTTCTACCTTTGGTTCGGGCGCGATCATGGTCTTTAACCATGAGGTAGACTTGGTGGAGGTCTTGCAAAGTTTAGGGCATTTCTTTAAGCATGAAAGCTGTGGCAAGTGTTTCCCGTGTCAGTTGGGAACGCAACGCCAGCATGAGATTCTGCATCGGTTGCGTGCGCCGATTGCAGGGGATGCTGTCCGTCTGGTTGATATTGGTATGACCATGACCGAAGCCTCAATCTGTGGGCTAGGGCAAACCGCCGCCACCGCTGTTTTGAGCGCGTTGAAAAAATTCCCCCATCTATTTACGGAGTGACTCTCATGACCGAAAAACAAATTACGTTGACCATCGACCAGCAATCTGTCACCGTTGCAGAAGGGACAACTCTGCTTGAGGCGGCGCGTCAAATAGGGAAAGAGATTCCCATTATTTGCTACAGCGACAAGACTACTGCCAACGGGTTGTGCCGTTTGTGTGTGGTGGATGTGAACAACGGGCGCGTGTTGCAACCCGCTTGTGTCGCCACATGTTCTGCTGATGCTCAAGTGGATACACGCAATGAACGGGTAGAGCGCAGTCGTAGAACCATCCTAGAGATGTTGAACGCCTCCGTTAACTTGACCGAAGCACCTGAAATTCAAACCTTCATGGAAGATTATGGTGTTGATCCGCAACGCTTTCCAGAAGCGACCCAACGCGAACACCCACTCTATGATGATAACCCATTCTATGTGCGCGATTATAGCCAGTGCGTCACATGCTGGCGTTGTGTACAGGTGTGTGGGGAAGACGCACAATACACCTTCGCTTTAACCCTAGATGGGCGTGGGTTTGATACTGCCGTTTCCACCCTATTTAACGTGGGCATGACGGAATCCCCATGCGTGTTTTGTGGTCAATGTTTGGATGTTTGCCCAACGGGGGCACTCAAGCCAAAGATCGAATGGGGGTTAGAGCAAGGGCTATCGCCCGATGAAATCCGTCAAACTACCCGTAAACCTAAGAAGCAACCTAAGCATCAAGAGTAACCATGCAATCAGAACGCGGATACCTCTCTCATGTGTATTGGGTGGTTGATCGTAACGGAGCAACCCCTGAAGCAGGGGGAATGATTGAAGAAAGCTATCTGACCATCAATGTGAATGGCTATACGATGGCATCCATGATGTCTAGCCCTGTTGACCAAGAGGCATTGGCGGTGGGCTTTCTTTACAACGAAGGAGTATTGCGAGATTATTCAGAGATTGAACAACTGGAGGTGGACGAGGCGAACGGTTGTGTGAATGTTCAACTGAAAACGCGCAACGTTCACCTGCGCCGACAGATGATTTTAACGTCGGGTTGTGGAGGGGGCATGACCTTTCAACAGCTTTCTGCCCAGCGTGGGCGCGTTGAGACGGCGTTCACCACCACAACCGAAATCATCCTAGATCGCTTAGAGGGGTTACGGGATGCCGCTAACTTATACAACAAGGTGCGCGGTGTGCATACTGCTGTCTTATGTTCCGAGACCGCCTCGCTGTATTCTGCTGAAGATGTTGGGCGACACAACACGGTGGACAAAATCGCGGGCAAAGTTGTTAAAGACGGATACGATCCTAGAAACTGTATCTTGATAACCAGTGGGCGGATCAGTTCAGAAATGATTGGGAAGGCGAATCGCATGAATATTGCGGTGGTGGTTAGCCGAACCGCCCCCACCAGCATCTCCGTTCAACTGGCGGAGGTGTGGGATATTTGTCTAGTGGGATATGCTCGCCGAGATGCTATGCGTGTCTATACTCATCCCGAACGTTTGGGGCTAAAATAGCATCTCTCCTGATAGAAATGATCGTGTTAAAGGGTGTTGGGGTTGGTTGAAGAACGGATCGGCTTGCCCAACCTCCAACAATTCCCCATTGTGAATGAAGCCCACGCGGTCTGCCAATCGTCGCGCTTGAAAGAAATTATGCGTGATGATGATGATCGTGCGTTGCTGTTCCTGTAGCATCCCCTCGATCAACGCAATATTAGTTGGGTCAAGGTTAGCGGTGGGTTCATCTAGTAGGATGACTTCGGTTTCCAAGATCATCACGCGCCCTAATGCTAACCGCTTTTGCTCCCCGCCTGATAACGTATAGGCTGGGGCAGTTGCCACATGTGCCAACTGTAATTGCTCCAGCATGCCCATTAAACGCGCTTTCACAATCTTTTCCCCACGAACTTTCAACCCATACGCCAAGTTTTCCAACACACTCCGCGTAAGCATGATGGGGGTTTGAAAGACGATCCCGATTTTTCGGCGTTGTTCTAGGGGAAGATGATGCCCATCATACCATGCTCCCCCTAGTTGTATCTTGACCGTTCCTTGTGTAGGGATTTCTAGCATTGCTAACAAGCGCAACAGCGTACTCTTGCCCGCGCCACTTGCCCCAATCAGAGCGAATGTTTCGCCCTGTTGAATGGTGAGTGAGGGGAGGGTAAGGATAGTACGCTCGCGGTAGCGATGGGTGACGTTTTGAAGGTGATATAAATCGCTCATTGTAAAGTTGTCGCTACGCGCCCTTGTATCCCACTAATCAATAGATGCAAACAGAAGGCAATCCCCAACAGAATGATGCCCAACGCAAGGGCTAGGTCGAACCGTCCTTGTCGCGTTTCTAAGACAATCGCGGTGGTTAGCACGCGCGTCTTGCCCTCAATGTTTCCACCAACCAGCATGACCGCCCCCACCTCAGCAATGATCCGCCCAAATCCGCTGGCGATGGCAACGAAGATACCCGTTTGCGCCTCTTGGATCATAGTCAATACCAGTTGAAAGGGATTGACTCCCAATGCCAATAACTCGGTTTTGTAGTGGTGATTGACCTGTTGAATGCTGTTCATGGTCAAGCCCATCACAATTGGGAGTCCGATAATGGTTTGCGCCACGACAATTCCTTGACGGGTGAAAAGCCAGTCTAAATCACCCAGCACCCCACGCTTAGAGAGCAACAAGTACACCACCAATCCCACAAAAACGGGAGGCAACCCCATAGCGGTATGAATCAACGTGGTGATGAATCGCTTGCCACGGAAGGAGAGCAATCCTAACATTGCCCCCAATGGCACGCCTAACACACTGGCGAATAGCAATGCCCATAGGGTGACTTGTAAAGTATGGTTGATGATCTCTAGCAAGGCGGGGTCTAGGGAGAAGATGAGAACGAACGCCTCTTGCAAACCCTTTAAGAATATGTCCATCACTTACCCTTACCGTCCGATTGGTTGACAAGGCGTTGTTGACCGCTTAAGTCTGTGCGGTAGCCAGCTTGATGGGCGAGTGCTTCTAAGAAAGCTGGATGGTTTAATTGGGTTAAAATCGCTTGGATACCAGGGTGGGCTTGATGCTGAAGGGGGATCGCAATCTCATAGCGTTCCCATCCGACGGATATAAAGTCCAACCCCAGCGCAACCGCTGCTTGCCGAATTGCCAATCCACAATCCCCGATGCCACTGCTAACCGCCGCCGCCACCCCTAAGTGAGTAAATTCTTCGTGGGTATATCCTTGAATTTGGTCAGGAGTGATCTCTAGTTTTTTCAAGGTATCATCCAACAGAATGCGCGTCCCCGCCCCACGCTGGCGGTTGACGAACTTCACGCGCGTTAAATCAGCAATGCCTGTGATCCCTAGCGGATTGCCTCTTTGGACAAGTAAGCCTTGTTCGCGTTCGGCAAAGGTGACAAGTAGAATAGGTTGCCCTGCTAGATATTGTTTGACATAGGGGATATTGAAATCTCCCGTGATAGGATCAAGCAGGTGTGTCCCTGCCCCGTGTGCCTGATTGCGCCGTAAGGCGATCAACCCACCCAGACTGCCCACATTGCTTGAGGTAAGGCGAATCCCATGCTCCACAAGGAGATATTGCCCCAGCAAGTCCAACATCGGATCATGGCTACCCATCAAGACCACAGCATTTTCAATATCATTCATGGGGCGGTAAAGGCGCACGGATAGGCTTCCGCCTGCGTCTACCCCCTCGGTGAGGCGTGGGACATGCGCAATTCCATCTGCTCGCACCAACGATGTGATCGCTCCTGCTCCTTTAGCGATGGGGGTAGCAAGAAGCGTGTCGCCGATCTTCGCCAAAGACACGCGCACAAAATCATCATCCCCAATGGGAGAGTTGAGTTTTTGCGTGAGTTGTGCGGAGGGGCTGGGGCTGGCATGGTACATGGCAGGGTGTAAACCGAGCCATTGATAGATCAACGGTAGGATGAATATTTCCCCCGTGAGGGTGGCACTGACGGGGTAGCCGGGCACCCCAATGACAGGCAGATCATTGACCATCCCCATGATGACGGGATGCCCCGGTCGAACGGCTACCCCATGCACCAGCACCCTTCCCAGCTGCCCTATAACGGACGAGGTGAAATCCTTACTGCCGGCGGAAGAACCCGATAAGATCAGAATCAATTGCGGTTGTTGTTCCGTCGCCATTTGCAAGGCATGAATCAAGCGATCTGGTTCATCGGGAATGATGTCCATGACGCTGGCAATGCCCCCAGCTTCTTCGATTTGTGCCGAGAGGATCAGGCTGTTGAACTCAATCAATTGTCCTTCGTGAGGGTTTTGATCGGCATTCACCAATTCAGAGCCGGTTGGAATGAGGATGACATGTGGGCGACGGCGCACCCAAACCTCATGATGCCCACAGCCGGCAATCGCCCCCAAATCAACCGCGCGGATGCGGTGAGAGGCAGGCAATACTAGCTCGGTTTCAACAATGTCTTCCCCCATCAGGCGCACATGCTGAAAGGGTACAACCGCTTGGGTGATTGAAATTGTCCCCCCGTCCAGATGTTGAACATGTTCAATCATCACTACGGCATTCTTACCCACAGGCAATGGGCTACCCGTGTTGACCGCAATAGCCTGCTCATCAGAAAGGCTCAGAATTTTGGGGTTGGTCTCGGTTGCGCCGATAGTGTCGTTGGCAAAGACAGCGTAACCATCCATTGCAGACGCATGAAAATGCGGAGAACTCCGCCTTGCCCACACTGCCTCAGCAAGCACGCGCCCATTTGCGTGGCGTAATCCTACACGCTCCCCCTCAATCGGATGGTGTTTATCCACTTGTTGGAGCGCGTCTTGTAATCGTTGCTGGGCAACATTCATCGGGATGTCATTCAAGTAGAAATTACGATCAGTTGTCTCAATCATGCGACTTCCTTTAGAATGGGTGAACTTCAACCAATGTGCCAGCTTTCAAGCCGTTGCTATCTAAGGGAATGTGGATCACCCCATTGGCACGCACCAGCGTGAAAATCAAGTTGGACTTCCCAAAGACGGGTTCAGCGAGATAGCCAGTGGGTGTTGCCGTCACTATAACGGGTACGGTGTCTTCCCGTCCAGTGGAGGAGGCGACATTCTGGGTGAGTTGGGCGTGTAGGGTGATGGGCAAACTGGGGGCTTCTCCCCGTAAAAAGCGGATCACGGGTAAGATCAATTGACGCGCAACAAGCATAGCGGAAACCGGATTGCCCGGCAGTCCAATCACTGGCTTGCCCTGACAAACCCCAATCAGGGTGGGCTTACCCGGCTTGACGGCTAAGCCGTGTTGAAGAACCCCCGGCGTGCCTAGTTTCTGAATGGTGGTGTAGGTGTGGTCACGGGTGCTGATTGAACTACCCGCCGTGATGACGAGCATATCCGCTTGGGCGATCCCAGCCTGTGCCATTTCAAACAAAGCATCCGCATCATCTTGCGCAATGCCTAATGCCAGCGTGTGTGCCCCGTTCTGTTGGAACAAAGCAGACAGCGCATACGTGTTAATGTCGCGTATCTGCCCTTCATGTGGCGTTTGCGATGGGTGGATGATCTCATCCCCACTTCCCATCAAGGCGAGTTTGGGGCGGTCGCTCACTGTCACTGATTCAATGCCTAGCGATAATAATCCCCCTATATCTTGTGGGCGAATGCGATGCCCACGCGGAAGTACCGCTTTGCCACGCGCAATGTCTTCTCCCACTTGGATGACGTTCTCCCCGTATGCCACAGCGGACAACACCTCAATTTGTGTGGCATCCACTTGTTGCGTTTTCTCCATCATCACGACGGCATCCGCTCCTTCGGGCATCATCCCCCCGGTGTGGATGGGGGCGGCTTGGGTGGCTTCAACGGCTTGGGTGGGGGCGTGCCCCATCCGTACCCCCTCGATCAAGTTCAAATAAGCGGGTAAACTTGCCGATGCTCCAAACGTATCAGCCGAACGGACTGCATAGCCATCCATGCTACTCCGTCTAAACTCTGGCAGATCAAGTAGGGAAATGGGTGGGATGGCAACAACTTCATCTAACGCCTCATAAGTGGAGCATGCTCGCACGCGCTCGATTGGCGCAATAGCCTGATAAACCAGTTGTAAGGCATCGCTTACGGTTTTGGTGGTGAAAAATTCATTCTTAGCCATGATTCATCAAATCTAGGATCAACTAAAATCTCATAAACATCTTGAGCAATCTATGTTACAGTATTTTGCATTGCCACAAAATAGGATTCAACTCATCCAAAATATGAATGATTTGTTATTTGCTCTTGGTTGTAACGTTTCCCTTTTTCTTGTTGTTGACCATACGATTTGCCCTTTACTTGTATACGTTAAACATTCCGACTTGCTTTGGTACAAGTTTAGGTGATTGCCATAAATATTTCATGTTTTTGATAGGCAACCTTGCCCTGACTCCCTACTGATGGCAACGGGTCAAGTGCGTAGAGTAGCCTTCTCCCTCGCGCACTTTTCCACATACTCAGCGTTTTAATGCGAATATAGTGTGATGCCTAGTGGGTGAGGGATTACTTCTTCAATTCACGCAGTATGTTTTCTAGTTGCTGAATGAGGTCTTGGATGGGGAGTAAATCTGAACTTAGTCTTCCTTGCATAGAAGCAGTTATATCCTTACGTCTTGCACAACGTAGCTCAATTTGACTCTCGATTTGTTTGAGCATTTTGGGTGTCCATTCAACATCATCCTGATTTAATTCAAATAAAAATACTTCTAGGGAAGCCTCGAATAAATCCTTTTCAAATAGGTCTCGTGTTTTACGTATCATGTTCAAAAAAGAGGAGTTAGACCAGTTAATCAACAAAAAGACTTCAAGAGGCGTGATACGTTGTTCCTCGCTTAAGCCATCTAAAAAACAATGGACTAGACCCAATATCACTGTTTCCGGATATCTCGTATACAAATCTACTTTCTGGCGAAAGTAGTTATCAAACATGCTTCTCGTTAGCTCATATCCAATATGACCATTCAATTCTCCTCGCAATTGACTGTAGGTCTTCCCTGATCGTTCGCTTAGCAATGAAACAAGATTCACCAAGTTCTTTTTAGGGTTTACGCTCTTATCATGCGTTGAAGTCATTATATTCCTCGATTAAAATATTAATAAATTTTTTTATCACCAGAAGTGAAAAATTATCTTTGAATTCTAGCGTATCACAAAAATGGAATCGGGATAGCGAATTTACATATCAAATCTGATTTATATTAGTTTACTTAGAATATTACCTGATTCTAGCTATCTGAATGAAACAGAACCATACTTTTTATTATAGCATAAATATTTGGATATTTTAACCTGCCAATAACACATCGGTTTCAAAAGCGTTCAAGATAGTCTGGGGATTCCAACCTAACTATGGCTGTATTTGATTATAGCAAAGATATACCGCAAGCAGACAATCTATATTGGCGACATCTGGTGACGTGGACGTTACTAGATGCGTTCACCATTTTGTTCGGTTATCTCATCGCCGCTGTGGTTCGCTCCATCACTGCAGAAATTGATCTATCGCTCATGGTTCGATATGTGATTTTTGTCGTCTGTGTTTACATCCTCACCTACAATTACTTCGGCATCTATCGTCGTATATGGTCACAAACCAGTGGGTATGGTGCCTATCGCTTGATTCAAAGTAATCTAATCGCTACAGCTTTGGTTTTCGTCATTGACTTCTGGATACGCCCTCGCGTGTTACCCCTGAGCGTTGTCTTGGTAGGTGGAGGAATCACCACTGTTTTGATTGTAACCAGCCGCTATCGCTCACGGGTTTTCAAAGTCCTCCAACGCCAGATGAACAACCTAAATATCCCCTCGCCTAAAACACCCACACACACTCAGGCAAAGCAACGCACAATCATTGTGGGTACAGATCTGGTGGCACAGATGCTGGTGATGCGTTTGAACATGCAATCGTCCTCAACAAACTTCAACCTGATCGGTTATGTTGATGAGGCGCATAACAGAGTCGGAATGTTTGTAGAAGGCTTACCGATTTTGGGGTGGATAGACGACATTCCTGAGATTACTGAATACCATCAGATTGGTTTAATTATTATTGCTCTGCCGGATGCAACAGGTTCTGAATATCGCCGGGTGATTGAACTTTGCCAGCAGACCAATGCTAAGGTGCGCATCATCTCGGATGAAATTGACCAAATCCAAACAGCCTCCCCTCGCATTCTAATCCGCGATTTGCAACCGGAAGACCTCTTGGGAAGGCACACCATCTCCACCCATCAAACCTTAGATATACGCCCAGTACGCAAGAAATCCATCCTCGTCACTGGTGCGGCTGGATCAATAGGGTCAGAGATTGTTCGGCAATTGTGCAAATATCCACCACGTAAACTCATTCTCATTGACAGCAATGAGAGCAATCTATACGATGTGCAACAGTGGTTGAAGCTCAAATATCCTGAAATAGAAGTGGTGCTTGAATTGGCGGATATTCGTCATGAGGAAGTCATCGGTAGAATATTTGAAACGCATACGCCTCAGTTGGTTTTCCATGCCGCGGCTTACAAACACGTTCCTATATTGGAAGACCATCCTCGTGAAGCTATCACCACCAATATCTATGGGCTAATGAATGTGGCTAAATCTGCTATCCGTCACCACGCCGAGCGGTTCGTTCTCATCTCCACGGACAAAGCTGTTGCCCCATCAAGCGTCATGGGGGCAACAAAACTCATGGGTGAATACATCGTTGAAAAGCTCCCACAGCTTCATCCCAACTCCAAAACCCTGATGACCTGTGTACGTTTTGGAAATGTTCTTTCAAGCAGAGGAAGCGTCATCCCGCTCTTCACCTCCCAAATCGCACTTGGAGGTCCGGTCACTGTGACGGATTTCCGCATGGCGCGTTATTTCATGAGCATTCCAGAAGCCGCCAGTTTGGTCATTCAAGCCGCCTGCTTGACTAGCGGAAAAGATATATTCTTGTTGCGTATGGGAGAGCAGATTTCCATTCTTGATCTAGCCATCCGCATGATTCGCTTGCATGGGTTACGTCCTTATCAAGATATTGAAATCATTGAAACGGGAATCCGCGCGGGCGAAAAGATTGAAGAGGTGTTGCATGATGAGAAGGATACCCTTTCAGATACCGTCCACCCCAGTATCTTCAAGCTGAACGCCTATCGAGCAGACATCTCTGCCGAGACATTCTTTGCGCGGATTGATGATCTGCTACAGGAAAACATCCGATCCGCTGATAATCCCCTTGACCGCATTCTAGCGGTGGTCGGGGAGAAGGTAAAAGAAGGCTTACTTTTATGACTGTTAGTTCTAGTTCTTACAAGAATATTAGAGCATACAGAAAACCACAGGGAATCAAATTAACCTT
>JBMOEO010000060.1:0-23097 GCA_049318945.1 Phototrophicaceae bacterium
GTTCAAATGAAATGTTCGTCGAATTTAACACAAAGAATCTGCACATATCCTATCCAGAAGTCACCCGCCACTGGTCGCCCAAGTCCGAGACTTATGCCGGGGGAGATTGCGTTTTGACGGCGATTGATCGCGGTTGGCAATTTCATGATGTCGTGGGTCATGAACGCTATTGGTTAGGCGGAGGGCGTTACAACAGCGTCTACCACTTCCGCATCAAAAAGGGGATGTGGAGTTCAATATGCCAGTCATTAGCACTCCTTTTGTTGAACGCCTCCTCACACATGGGAATTTTCACTTGGTGGATATGAAAGAACTAGCACAAGCACTACAGGCAATGGATGAAGCCGCTGATTAAGCGGATGGGGGGGAAGGTTCATCAAGGTGTGGGGCAACCCACGCAAGTAGCCCTCCCCCCACCCCCACAAATAAAATGGGGACATACCCACTTAAGCCGAGTTGAAGCAATTGTTCGCGCGTCCAAAACAACGCCCCCAACCCTAGCAACGTGATGGCAAGATAAGCAGTGCGGAGGGGTTGGTGTTGCATGGTATGCCGTGCTAACAACGCCATGCCAACCACTAAAAGCCCATGTGGGAACCACGCATCATACAACGCCAACGCCCCCAACCCCACCAAGAGCAAGCCTAATGCCACGCGGTTTGTATCCGCTATTGAAGGGATTTTTCTCATGTGTTTGTCCATCCTCATTACACACGACTGAGGGTAATTTCGTTACAATAATCGCTATCTTATTATGATCGTCATTATAGATGAGTTTTTATGAAAGCAACTAACCTACCTGCTTTGCTGTTGGAACTCACAGAACTTGCCACCGAGTTACAAAAGATACCCACTCCACGCCATGCGTGCCAGCTGGTTGCTCATTGGCTTTCGCATCAGGTGGGTTCAGCGGTGATTGCCTTGCATGGGATTGACTTCCCCAACCTAGACCTCATTACAGCTGACAACGAACTCCCCAACTTAGAAGTCACGGTTCAATTGCGCACCCAGCATGATTGGCGCAACTGGGAAGAACCCATCTGGGAGGCATCCCAACTAGCCTTGAAAGTGCCATTACGTTATGAAGCCACACACTACGGATTGATCTGGCAAACGTTTGAAGCGGATCAACACATAGACGGAATACAAGAGATCATCATCATGGTGGCGCAATTGTTGGTTGCTCGCATTCATCATTTGCAAAGCATCCACAACAAAGAAGATCTTGCCAACGTGATTGATACCTTAGCATTGCAAACCGCACGCCTTAGCGCGGCAACCAGCGTATCAAAGGTGATTATCTCCAGCAAAGACCTCAACTCAATGTTGTATTCCGTCACCGAGTTGATCTGTTATCGCTTTGGGTATAGCGCGGTTCACATTTTGGGATTGTCCAGTGACAAGAAAGCATTACAAGTCCAAATGCTTTATACCGAAGTGGGACCGGTATTGGTGGATAAAAACGTGGCGATTCCGCTCGCCATCGAAACCCTCAGCACACGCGCCATCAAATATGATGAACAGGTGGTGGTCAACGATGTTCACCAAAGCGAGTTGTATCACCCCAATTCAGAGATTGAGTATGGGCATGTTCATTCACAAATGGCGTTGCCGTTGCATTCTGGCACAGAGATGATTGGGGTCTTGTTGATCTCCAGTGCGCACCTAAACGCCTTTGATGACACAGATATAGAGATGATGCAAAGCATCGCTGACCAGTTAGCGGTTGGGATCACCAATGCTCGCCTGTTCAACGAAGTACGCGCCCGTGCCCAAGACCTTGCCGCCTTGACCGAGATTAGCCTATTGGTGAATGCCACCTTAGATTTACAACAATTGGCGTATCGGGTTTATCAAGCGTTCGAGCGCATCCACCGCCCCGATCAGTTTCAGTTCATCAAGTTTGACCGTTTCAATAATCGCTTATTCATTGAAACGTATCGTCACAACCAACGCGAAAGTAGCTTTCATCCCTATAGCCCAGAGACGGATTTGATCTCACAAATCATTGACCAAGTAACGCCCATCTTCTGGCGCACCCCGTCAGAGCGCACCACCGCCGAACGATTCTTTCACGTTCAACAAATGGGCTTTGAGTCCTTCTTAGGTGTGCCGATGATCTCCCGTGAGAACGTGGTGGGCGTATTGTGTTCACAGTCTTATCGCTCCAATGCTTACGATGATAGCGCGTTACAGGTGATGCTCACGTTTGCAAACTCGGTGGCGGTGGCAATTGAGAATGCAGACTTGTTTTCTTATACCGCGCGACGGGTACAAGAACTTGCCATCATCAATGAGATCAGTCACATCTTGGCGCGGAGTTTTGGGCAAGAGGATTTTTGGCGATTGATTCACCGCCAGATTGTGGGCTTGTTTGATGGCTCTTCCATTGCCATTGGCATCTATGATCTTGACCGTGATGTCTTGCGTTATCCGATGGTTGCTACGCCACAAGGCGACCTCATTCACTATGACCCCATTCCGCTAGTGGGCATCACGCGCACTGTCATTCGGGAGGGTATCTCGTTGTTGTTCAATCACCTGTCTGAAGAGTTTGACCGTTTGATTGAAATGGACATTGTGCAGAATCGGCTTGAGCCGGGCTATGGCTCACAGTCGTGGTTGTCTGTTCCGCTGCGTAACCAAGCCAATACCGTCGTGGGGAGCATCAGCGTTCATCATCTTGAACCCAATCGCTTTGATGACCAGCACATGGCAATCCTCATGACGGTGGGGGCGCAAATGTCGCTCTCACTAGAGAATGCACGCTTGTTCGTGGCGGAGCAAGAACGCCGACAATTGGCGGATATTCTCATTGATGTGGGGCGCGTGGTGGGGTCTACCCTTTCGCAAGAGGAGGTATTAGAACGCATCCTAGAGCAGATGAAGCGCGTGGTGGATTATGACACCGCCAACATTATGCTCTATCCCACCCAACGCAAGCACTATGGACATCTGGTCATTGCGGCGGCGCATGGGGACGGCAAGCCCTCCGTTGGCAATGTGATCGAATTTGAGCAGGACAACTTGATGCTCAAGGTGAGCGAAAGCCGTCAACCGATCATCGTCAACGACAGTAGTAACCAAGCGCAAGAGTGGGATTACATCAAGCGTAACACCACCAGCAGCCAACATCGCACTCGCGCTTGGATTGGTGTACCCATGATCTACATGAATAGCGTGATTGGTTTCATCTTCGTTCACAAATATGAACCGAACTACTACACCGAACGCGACGGCGAAACCGTGTTCGCGCTGGCGCGGCAGGCTTCCGTCGCCATCGAAAACGCACGCCTGCACGAAGAGCAACAACGCACCCTCCAAGACTTGCGCCGTCAAGCGCGTTGGTTGAACACGCTCCACACGGTGGCGACGGTGGCGAGTTCCTCGTTAGATCGAAGCCACATCCTAAGCGACACAGCACAAATGCTTCAAAAGCTATTCAATGCCAAACTGTGTGTGTTTGCTTTTTCCATGTCGGACAATATCAACCAACTCTTCATCGCCTATCCCAACAACCATGAACATAAGGGAGCATTCATTGGCAACAGTCGCATTTACGATGAGCTTCTCATTCATCGTCGGGTGGTGTACTTGAATACCTATCTGGAGGCACATGATGAATTGGCGCAGATGCTGTTGGCGGTGGGTTTAGTCAAGGCATTGATTGCACCGATGGTTGCCCAAGATAAATTGATTGGGTTGATGGTAGTTGAGCTGGGGGTTGAACCGCAACAAGTGGACGCGGACGAAGAACAGACCTTTGCCGCCATTGCTAGACAAGTGGCAATCGCCGTGAAAAATGCCGAGCTATATGAGGAAGCACTGTTGGCAAACAAACTCAAAAGCCAGTTCCTTGCCAACATCAGCCACGAACTACGCACCCCCCTCAATGCCATCATCGGTTACAGCGATATGCTCTTAGGGGAAACCTACGGGAAGATCAACGACACCCAGCGCGATCGGTTGTCACGGGTTTATAAGAGTGGCAACAACCTTCTCACCTTGATAAGTGATGTGCTAGACCTGTCTAAGATTGAAGCGGGACAAATGGAATTGAACTATGCCATCATGAACTTGGATGAGCTAGTGCGCGAGTCGCTGGTGCATATCATGCCCCAAGCGGAGAAAAAGGGTTTAGACATTCAACTGTCGATGAACCCACACTTACCCTTGCTTCATGCTGACCAGCAACGGACGGGGCAAGTGTTAATCAATCTGCTGAGTAATGCGGTGAAGTTCACCCCCAGCGGTGTGATTCAACTGGTGCTAGAACCCTTGCTGGTGCATCATGGAAGTTGCTACGGTGTCCTCACCCCGCCAAGCCAACTGCTGATTGAGGATGGGGCATGGATTGCCATCAGCGTACAGGATACAGGGATTGGGATTGCCAAAGCGAACCAAGAACTGATCTTTGACGCATTCCGCCAAGTGGACGGTTCAACCAGCCGAGAGTATCAAGGGACGGGCTTGGGCTTGGCGATCAGCAAACAGATTGTTGAGCTACACAAGGGGCATATCTGGGTGGAAAGTGACCTAGAAAAGGGGAGCCGCTTCACCTTCATCTTGCCTGCGATTTCTAACAATGACAACTATATCGAGTTCTTCAGTGCTAAGGGGGATCGCCCGTTAGTCTTGGTGATTGACCGCGACACAGCATCGCTCCAATTGTTGCAAGATTATCTGGCAGTAGGAAAATATAATCTGGTCTTCACCAACACGCCCAAACGCACCCTCTCCTTGATTGAGTTAATTCATCCCAAGATGATTGTGATTGATATTTCTGCCCAAGATAATGAGTCATGGGAATTTTTAGAGGAGCTAAAAGCAGAGGAACAATATGCTCATATCCCGGTCGTGGTGCTTTCTACCACAGATAACCACGCCACCCAGAACATGCACCTGTATACCAAGTATCTGGTTAAACCAATTGACCGCCACACCTTACTTGCTACACTTGATGAATTGCTGACAACAACTTAGAACAAGGAACCCCACCATGAACTATCAACACCGCCTGAATAACCTGCGTAGCAAGATGGCAGAGCATGGCATCCACGCGCTGGCATTGGTGCCCGGCACCAATATGGTCTACTTCACTGGCTTACATTTCCACTTGAGTGAACGCCCGGTCGTGGCGTTTGTCACCGCAGACGCGCTGGCATTCGTCTTGCCCCACCTTGAGCAAAGCAAACTCACCGAACGGCTGGACTTGAACATCACCCACCCATTCGCATGGACGGATGATGAGGGCTATCAGGGTGCATTCACCCAAGCTATCGAAACGCTCCAGTTGGGAAGCGCGGTGATCGGCGTGGATGAGCTAACGCTTCGCGCTGTTGAGTTGCTCACCCTGCAAGAATTGGCACCCGCCGTCACCATCCAACGCGCCAGCCATATCTTGCTGGGCATCCGCATGATTAAGGGCGCAGAAGAGATTGACCGCTTGCGACGGGCGATTGCCTTGAGTGAATCCGCATTGTCGCAGACGCTCGATGAAATCAAAGCCGGCATGACCGAGCAGGAGATTGCCGAACGCCTGACGCACTACCTCAGTCAGAATGGCTCACATGGGCATTCCTTCCAACCGATTGTGTTGGTGGGGGCAAAGAGCGCGTTGCCACACGGCATCGTTGGCGAAGCCGTCTTAGGTGCTGATGATGTGTTGCTGATTGATTTCGGCGGAACGTTTGACGGCTATCCAGCGGACATCACCCGCACCATTCTATACGGCGCGGTTGCTGAACCGTTGCAACAGGCATACCAAGCGGTGAAAGCTGCCAATGAGGCGGCGCGTGCAGCAGCAAAACCCGGCATCCCTGCCCACGAAGTAGACCGCGCTGCCCGTCAAGTGATTGAAGCGGCAGGCTTTGGGCAATATTTCATCCACCGCACCGGGCACGGCTTGGGGTTAGATGTGCATGAAGAGCCACAAATTTCTGCTGTGAGCCAGCGCGTCCTAGAAGCAGGAATGGTCTTCACCATTGAGCCGGGGATCTATCTGGAGGGGATTGGCGGGGTACGCATCGAGGACAATATGCTTATCACCGCTGACGGCGCGGAATCGCTCACACAGTTCAAGCGCGAATTATTTTACTAATCTTCTAACCTATCATCACAAGAGAGGTTTATGACCATGCCAACCATTGCAAAGATGCTGGTAGATGAATTTGTTCATTATGGGGTAGATGTGGTCTTTGGTTTGCCGGGCGGTGAAATTGTTGAAGTGCTTGACCTGATACGCGATCATGGCATTGATTTCGTCTTGGTGCGCAACGAAAACGCCGCCTGCTTCATGGCAGAAACCTATGCGCGTTTGACGGGAAAGCCCGGCGTGGTACTCACCACGCTGGGACCCGGTGCCACCAATGCCTATGCCGGCGTGGCGAATGCTTACCTTGACCGCGCCCCCATCCTATTTTTGACCGCGCAAACCGACCCAGAATTACTAGATCGCTATACGCATCAGGTGCTGGACTTGCAAGCCTGCTTTGCCCCCATCACCAAGTTCACCATTGAACTTAGTCCAACCAACGCCGCCCATAGCATTCGTTACGCCTTCCAAAAGATGCTCAGTGGCAGACCGGGGCCGGTTCATCTGGGGATTTGTAATCGCGTTGCCCGCACCCACCTAGAGGAGATTCCGCCCCATTCCGCCATCAGTGGCAAACCCCAACCGATCTTGCACGATTTATACCGCGCGGTAGAGCGTTTGCAAACGGCACAGCGTCCTATCATTGTGACGGGCTTGGGCATCATCCCTGATTACCGCGACCAACAGGTACAACTGTTGGCGGAATTGTTGCAAGCACCGGTGGTGGATACACCCAAAAGTAAAGGGGTGCTATCCGCTTATCATCCGTTGTTTGCAGGGACAATCGGCTTAACCCAGCATGATCCTGCTTACGCGCTCTTAGATGAATCGGATTGTATTGTCGCCATTGGTTTAGATGTGGTGGAACTGGTGAAGGTGTGGAATCAACCCCAACCTTTGATATGGATCGCCAATTGTGAAAACCAAAACCCGCGCATCCCCTCCGAGATTGAGCTAATCGCCCCGATTGGGGATGTGTTGGAGCGGTTGAACGGCTTGATCCAACACGCGGTGCAAGCGTTGGATTGGGGCGTGAACCGCGTCCAACAGTTCCGCCAAACGATGGAAGCGTTCAGCATCCCTGTAGCCCTTTCCACTGAGCGCGTTTCTCCTATGGACGTGATCGAGACAGTGCGCGAACACACCCCGCTAGATGTCATCATCACCACCGATGTAGGGTCGCACAAAATTTTCACCGCGCTCAACTGGAAGGCGTTGCAACCCAACCGTTACTTCGTCTCGAACGGGCTTTCTACAATGGGCTTTGGGTTAGCAAGCGCGATCTCTGCCGCGCGTGAGACGGGCGCAACCACCGTGTGCATTGTGGGGGATGGTGGATTAAGCATGGGAATGGGCGAGCTAGGGCTGGCGGTTGAATTGGCATTACCGCTCATTGTGGTGGTGATGAATGACAACGCGCTTGATCTGATTCGCAATGCTCAAATCCAACGCAACAAGCCCACCTTCGGCACGGAGTTCAGCAATCCCAATTATGAAGCACTTGCCAGCGCGTTTGGCTATGGATACTTCCGCGTTGAAAATAAAGCGGCGTGCGTGCATGCCATGCAACAGGCGGTGGAATATCGTCACCCCGTGTTGATTGACGCGCTGATTGATCCCAACGGCTACACGTTCAAGTATCTACGCCAGCTACAAGGCTAATCCTGTGGGGTTTCGGATGGTGGGCGGTGCAAATATCCCGCCATCCACTTCATCATATCTAAGGCATTGACGGGTTCTTGCTTGCCACTCATCAACTGGCGATCCACATCTTCGGCGCGTCGCCCGATGCCGGGCTTGGTACGTTTATCTGCTAGGGTACTCACCAACGTGGCAAGGCGCGTGAGCGAATCCGCTAGGATTTCGCGCTCTTGCATAGAAGCCCCCTTCGTCAGGTCTTTAAGCTGACACTCCACTGTAGACAAATCCAGCTTAACGGGGCGTTGTTCGGGGTCAAATGCTTCTGAAAAGGCGAGTAACAAATGATAGGTTAAATCAACCTGTTGGCTAAGGTTAGCCAAGTCCATCTTACCCATCACGCGACGCACCGCTAGAATCCCATGCAAAACCTCACGAATGGGTTCAAAGATGCGTGCGCCATTCAAGCCCTTCAATAAGGCGTGCAAGCGTGCGGTGGATTGCTGATTAGCAAAGTCACGATACCACTTTAGATACACCTGTACGACGGGTGCGCTCCAAGTGATGTGTTCAAATACCTGTTTGGCTCGCGGTAGATGCCCCTCATCCCCCATCTCACGGGTGCCGTGCAACAGTTGCAAGGTGGCAAACTGCGCCAAATCCTCGCGGTTCAGTTTTTCGGCATGGGTCATGAGGGTGAAATAAGTTTCCGGAAGGACTTGGACTTGATTGGGATATTCTTCCACCACGCGCACCAGCATTTCCATTAACGGTGAGGTTTCTTTGTTCCACCCCGTTTCATCCAACAAGCGTAAGACCAACGTGATGAGGTCTTGGGCAGGCAAGATTTCACTGGCGAAAATCATCGAGAAGGTATCCACCATGCGATTGATCCCCACCACAGGATGGGCAAGCATCTGTGGGAGCAAGCCCACCAACCGCCGACGCTTGGCAAGGTTCTCACATAATTGGCGAAACTCAACGCGATGATTTTTGACTAGCAAAAATCGCCCTAGCTCAATCAACACTTCTCCCGATAGCCACTCATAACCGTGTTGAATGCACCCCATCACCAGATCATGGGGGCGATAAGGAGACTCTGTTGTCAGTGGAGTTTCGGCTTGGTCAAGCTCTAGGACAGCGGTTAACCCGCCCTGCTCAAATGCTTTTACGTGCTTGTACTTGAGAGCCTGTTGCATCGCTACCAAGAATAACTTGTTACTCACCGTGCGAATTTCTGCCAAGCCGTGCGGGTCGCCATGCGTTAGCCCATTCTGAAAAGACGGAGGTAGCCCGATGATGAAAGACGCATCGTTCAATAACTCCTCCACCATCTCCACCGCGAAGCGCACCGTTAGGATAATCAAGCGTTGTGCCAAGTGTTCATCATGATAGGCGAGCGGAACGGTCTGGCGGATTCCCTCGCGTAGCACCTCCCCTAGCTGGTAATGTGCAGGTTCACGCGCAATCAAGCGTAGCCAGCTGAGTATGGTTTCAGCATCGCGCGTGGCAATTGCCACTTCAAGCGAGGATTGGGCAGATGTCCACAGGGTATCCCACAAGGGCGAGGGAGGTTCAACCGCGCCAGCAGCCCATACGCGCATGAACCCATACACACAATCGGGGCATGTTTTCAGGTCGCGCTCTAGGATGGGGGTAAGGCGTGCGCTCAAGGAATCGCTTCGTGTGAGTTGTTGGATGATGGCGGGGTAGATACGGGTTTCGCGTGTAGCCAACGCCTCTTCAAAGTATGCCTCCACAACATCATCTAGCCAGTTGACGGGGGCAAGCGGACTTTCTGTTAACCACACCTCCAGTTCATCCAGCGTGATGGGGTCTTGGTTGAGGAAGCGGTGGCGGTGCTGGTAGTGTTTCACAATCCAAGTGAGCGGTTCAAACGGATGAGATGCAATCGACTGGGCACCCAACAAAGGATTTAACACATTGGGATCAAGCGCGTTTTGCTGAAGCCACGCGATGTAAGGATGCAGGGGGAGGCTGGGGTCATGGGGTGGAGCATCCTCCTGAAAGCGAATACGAAACGCAGAGGCATTCATGCGCGGATAGGTAGCGGTGGTCAGCGTGAGCGTGTGGTAGAGCGATGAAGGCACAGCGCGGATGAGCGCGTTAGCCAAGACCAACCGATCCCGATAGGTCATTGAAGCGGACGGAATGACAACCTCTCCGCGTGTGATGAGGCTATTCAACACCCCCCAGTTAGATAAGGGGGGGAGCGATTGGTTTGGTGAGGATAATTTAAGCAAGGGTAAGTTGGGGGGGATATACGGCAAACTGGGCAACCACTCCACCAAGTGGGGCAAGTTCAGCTGGATGAGGTCAAGGGTGGGCACTTTGAGGTAATGAATGTAAGCAGCATCCCCCCAAGCATACTTCACCACCACCAAATGAAATCCCGTTGCCACCTCCCACAATGCCAGCATGGGGAAAGTGATCGCCTGTTCTGTTAAGCGATCAGCACAGCTAGTGTGCCAAAGGTTGACCTCATCTTGGGTGACATCGCTTGAACAAGCGTGAAGGGTGGCGTGCCCTTCGTAGCGGTGGTTGATTACCGCGATTCGATAGATTGCCTGTTGGTATGACATACCCTATTTGAGCATTGCCTTTACACACTCTATTTACGACACCAGTATAACGTAAAGTACACCCTTTCAAGGTTACGATCCGTTAACTTAGTTGACAATCCTTTACCCATTGCATTTATGAACGCCACCAATACAACACAACGTAAAATAGGAGCCACGCAATGAACACAAAATCCCATAGACGGCTGGCGGCTTCCACTGCCCAGTAATTCTCCGCGTGATAAAAGACGGCTCGCCCGTCATTGGTGAGTTGCCCCTGTAAAACGGCTTGGGCGTGTTGGGCATTGCGTAGGATGTTGAACATGTACGCGCCAATAGCAACGGCGTGCAAGGTGTGAAAGGCGGTCATCAAGCGAAAGACTGTGCCGTATTGCGTGCCCATTTGCACGCTAAACCACTCTATCCCCATAATGACCACGAACACCCCACCCAACCCCAAGACGGTGCGCCATTGGGTGATGAAGCGCATCAGGTGATTGCCCTTGACGCTACGCAACGCCACCCGTGCCAACACCGCACTTGCCAACAAGGCGAGCGTGGCAATCGTGGGGAGCGTCACTCCCATTGCTTTGACGTTGGGGGGGGGCCAGCTTGGGTAACTGTAGCGCAGTTGCCAGTTCACAATGATGAGCGCGATGAACGCCATCATCCAACTGAGTTGGAAAATCAATAGCCCCAAGCGACGGTTATTGATCTTGAGTTGCTCTTCACGTTCGCGCTTTTTTGCTTCAATCTCCTCACGGGAGAGGGTGGTACCAAAATAGTCTTTTGCCATAGGATGTTCCCAACAGGTGGTAAAAGCGAGGGGAGCATCCCCTGTGGACAGGGGATGCAAACAAGGTGATGCCGTTTAAGCGTTGGATTCTGCCATCGTGGTAGCGTTAGAGGCTTTGGGCAATTGTGGCGCGTAGTGGCTTTCAATCGCTTCGATGTAGGCGGTTGCTTCTTCCGTGCCATACCCGTAAGGATCAGAGAAGGGGATGGGCATGCCATCAAAGTTATGGGAGGGTGGGGGGCTGGTGGTTGCCCATTCCAACGTGAGCGCACGCCATGGATTGGGACCGGCAACCTTGCCGTTGTAGAACGTCCACAACACATTGGCAATGAAGAACAGCGTAGAAGTCCCCAACAAGAACCCACCAAACGAAATGATCTGATTGACGGTTTGGAACTCAAACGCATACTCTGCTACACGACGGGGCATCCCACGTGCGCCAGCCCAGTGCATGGGCATGAACGTGGTCAAGAAGCCCACATAGGTCATCCAGAAGTGAATCGCACCTAAGCGTTCATTCAGCATGCGCCCGAACATCTTGGGCCACCAGTGGTATAACCCACTGAATACGGCAAACACCGCCCCACCGAACAACACAAAGTGGAAGTGTGCGACAACGAAGTAGGTATCGTGAACGTGAATGTCAACCGGGATGGAAGCCAACATCACCCCAGAAATCCCGCCGATCACAAACATGGACAAGAAGCCCAAGCTGAAGAGCATCGCGCTGGTGTAGCGGATTTTGCCCATCCAGATCGTGCCGATCCAGCTGAAGATTTTGATGCCGGTGGGCACAGCAATAATCATGGAGGTAATCATGAAGGGGATACGCAATTGGGGGGTGATGGAGGTGAACATGTGATGTGCCCACACCGTGAACCCAACCAGCGCGATTGCCATACTGGAAAGCGCGATCATGCGATAGCCAAAAATAGACTTGCGCGAGTGGATGGACAACACTTCGCTGAGTACGCCCATGCCCGGCAAAACCATGATGTACACAGCAGGATGGCTGTAGAACCAGAAGATATTCTGCCACAGCAAAATATCCCCACCGTTAGCAGGGTTGAAGAAGGAAGTGTTTGCCACACGATCCAACAGCAAGAGCGTTAACGCCCCAGCAAGGAAGGGGGTTGCCATCAATACAATGATGCTGGTGGCAAGGGTTGCCCAACAGAACAGGGGCATTTGAAACCAGCCCATGCCTTCAGGGCGCATGTTGCGGATGGTGACGATGAAGTTGATCGCCCCCAAGATGGAAGAAATCCCAAGGATGTGTAACGCCACAATCCACAGGGTTTGTCCATCAAGGCTATACGCCACGCTCAAGGGCGGGTACGCCGTCCAGCCTGCTTCTGGCGCACCAACGAACCAGCCCATCATCATGAGGATGCCGGCGGGCGGAATGAGCCAGAAGGCGAAAGCGTTCAACCATGGGAACGCCATATCTTTTGCACCCAGTTGAAGCGGAATGAGGTAGTTACCAAACCCTGCCCAAATGGGGATCATGAACAAGAACAGCATCGCGCTCCCGTGCATGGTCAACACGGTATTGTAGGCAGTGCCAGAGGGCAGAATATCAACGGCGGGTGTCCAAAGTTCGGTACGAATAATCAACGCCAAGAAGCCCCCTACAAAGAAGAAGAACAACGACGTGGCGATGTATTGAATACCGATGATCTTATGGTCAATCGTCCAGCGCAAGAAATCGCTCACGCGGAATTGCTTGCCTGCAACTGTTGACCCCTGTCCGAGTGGCGCGGTAATCGTTGCCATTTTGGAAATCCTTTCAAATAGACCTGCGTAAAATAAATTCCATCAGGATATTCTGGTAGCCATGTAATGAATGATGATGTGTCCGCGCCTTCACAGAGCGTCCCCTGTGTTAAGGAGGCAACGGACACCGACTTACCAATTGTTAGCGCGAGGCAACGCTTTGTGCCCCGTTGTTCCATGCCATCATGACATCATCGAAGGCGGGTGTTTCACATGCTGGGGCAAGCGGCTCGGCATCTGCCCCTTGTGTGAGCAAGTACGCCACAATGTCGTTCAAGTCCGCTTCTGACATTTGCTCTTCACCAAAGATGGGCATCAAGTTGCTATAGCCCGGCACAAGGTAAGTGGCAGAATTGCGGATGGATGTGTGAAGATAGTCAGCTGCGTCCGCATTGCCAGCAGCAACGGCGCGATCATCTGCACGATCAGCGATGCCATTTAGCGCGGGACCGGTCACACCCACCCAACCCGTGATCGTATCCAATTGGTGGCAACCTGCGCACGGATAAACCCCACTCGATAGAATGGTGTAACCGCGTTGGGCAGGGTCTTCAGGGGGATTCAACTTGCAATCCACTAGGGCACTGTTCCATTCCATGTAGCTTGCTTCATCAGGATAGACCAATACCTCGCTCCGCATGCCCCCATGCCCACCACCGCACAACTCGGTGCATACCACAGGATAGCGTCCGGCCACGGTTGGGGTGAAGCGCATTTCGGTGACACGTCCGGGGATGGTGTCTTGCTTCACGCGCATGGAAGGAATCCAGAAGGCGTGAATGACATCAACCGCGTTCATCTCTAGGCGGACATCCTGCCCTACATACGTGCGCAATACAGAATCGTTGATGAGTTCCCCCGTCACCGGGTCTTGATACTCAAACCCAAAGTTGAAACGTTGGGCGGTGACTTTCACGGTTACTTCATCCACTTTGGGGGCGCGGGTGTCCACAAAGACAATGTAGCTATAGATCGTCAGCACGAACACGATGATAACCGGAATGAGCGTCCAGATGAACTCTAGCGCAAAACTTCCGTGAATGTGGGGTCCGTCGGTGGTATCTCCCTTTTTAGCGCGGAAGAAAATGACGGCGTACACAATCGCGCCTTGAACCAACAAGAAGATCATACCCCCAATGAACATCATCAAATACATCAAGCCATCCACTTGAACGGCTTGTGTAGAGACTTGGGGTCCCATCAACCAGGGGGTCATCATTGCAATGACATAGCCCCCGACCGCTAGTAATGCCGTTACCACCACAATGATGGCAACCAGTAACCCCATGTTGGGGCGGTTGGTGTTCGCACTCATACTCAATTCTCTTCCCTAAAAAACTCAAGAACAGCCGGTTTGGGTTGGGCTAATCCATGATATGTAATTGGTTGTCCTGCATTTGTTACATTTTACACAAGAGCAAGATGACATTCAACCTAAGAGGATATACCCGATCGGAACTTATGACATGTATCTAGGCGGATTGTCCCTCGTTGGCGGGCAAGATGCCCTGTGCTAGGCGCGTTTGCGCTGTGCCATAATGGGTATAAGCAAGGCATGCCAACACTTTGTGTTGGGCAAATTGTCGGCGTACATTCAAGAATGCCTGCCCAACCGTTTGCCCACTCAAGAACGCCTCCCAAAATGCCAAGCCAAACGCCTCAGCAAAATGGGCATCAATGAAAATCTCCGTGCCGATGTATCCACTCGCCCCGCTCCCCAACAGCAAATTGACCAAGCCCCGACTGGGAGAAGGTAAGTTTTGTGCGGACTGACACGCATTAAAGAAGATCAAGGGTTGGGTATGGTGCAAGTTGACGTTATCCGCGTCCAGTTGAATATCAGGCTCAACGCGCCCCCCGTTGAGTTGGAAGAAGGATTCAGTTGGGGTGAAGCGTTGGTTACAAAATACATCCGCCATCGCTTGATAGTCTTGGAGCAAGGTGGGATCGGTTTGCTCTTGATACCACTTGCAGAACATCTCCAAGCCATCTCGCACTTGAAGCGTGCTATCTTTGCGCGTGTAGGCATGCCCCAAGAAATACACCAGCGGATAGGTAGAATGTGCTGGGTTGCCGTCCATATCAAGTACCGCGCGTGCCTGTGAGGGTTTGACGAGGGCTTCGGTGACATCTAGCTTCCCGTTGGTGCGCCCTTCTAGCTGGCTAATTTGCGCGTGATGGCGCACGCCCACTTGCTCCGCCCCCACCAACATTGCCATCTGGAGGGCGCGGTCAGTGGGATATACAGGGGGCAAGCCCACCGCCTTGTTGAGGGTGAAGTGTTCAATCTGATAGCGTAATCCCCAAAAGTCCTCTAGGCGTATCTCATGCCCGTTGGCAGGCAAGCTAGGCGCATCAAACAGCAACGCCCACGGGAAGACAAAATCCGCCGCCCCGCGCACATCCACCTGTACAGTAGAGCCATCGGATGGGCGATTGTCCTTCCACCATGCGGAGATCGCCTGTAGGTCAGTGTGTTGATCGGTATTGAAGATGCTCACCCATAGCTTGCGCCCAATCTTCGCCAGTTGCATCAAGTGGTCATAGTATAGTTTGCTGGCAATAACCTGCTTGTGCGCGTCTAGTGCCTGTTGCAGGCGGGGATAGTCAGTGCTGATGTTGAACAGAACTTCACGCGCTTGGTTAATCCAGTCCTCAAAATCAGCGCGGTCAAAGCTACCACTCCCAAACAGGGTGACATCCTCCCCTGCTTTCATGGTGAGCATGTAGCGGTCGGTCGCGCTTTCGCCCTTGTCAATGTCAATGTGAATTTGCACCGGCTGGAGCGATTCAACATGCGTTAACCCACGCACTTCTTCTAGCACAAAACGTTGCGCGTTAACATCGACAGGAAGCGGAAAATTAGGTGGGGCAACCTTGACGTTTAGCACCAAGCGTTGCAAGAGGTTGCTCTTATAATACAGGCGCACCACCAACCCCAACATCCCACCGCTATAACTGGCAAGGCTCAACGCTTCTAGCTTGGGCGAAAAACGGAACTGGGCGACGTTGTATAGCCCATTCCCCAACGGTTGCAACTGTAGCTGTTGCGTGCGCTCCACCAGTTCAAACACGCCTAGCTCGGTTTGCTCGCTCAAGGTGACAATCAAGGTGGCGTTATTGGGCACGTCTGACGGGATGGAAACGCTATCGGACGCGCTTTGCGGTTGAATGTCAACAGGGGCAACGCTCCCCTTGAGGGCAACATCCAAGCGATACCACATGCCCACCTGCAACGCGCGATCATTCGGATAGGGCGTGGGTTGGTCTCCTTCACGGTTGCGCGTTTGATACAGGGTGAAGGTGGGCTTGCGTTCTGGAGGGGTCTCACTGGGTGCAGGGGCGATCTCGCTAGTGGGTGCGTCAAACTCCTCCATGAAAGCGAGGGGCTGTGGCAGGGTGGACTTCCTGCTTGGGGTGGGCATGAATCCGCTCATGATGCTACCTAAAGAAGCGGTGTCGCTCATATCACCCAGCACCCCCTCTAACAAATCATCGACCAAATTATCAAAGATGCCCCGTGACATTCTGCTACTGGGAGCAGGGGCGGGTGGGGCAACGGGCTTGGGGGCTGGCATGGGTGAAGGTGGGACGGGTGGGGGTGGCATGAACGCATCAGCTGGGGGGACAACAGGGGCGGATGTTTGCGTTTGCTCTTGCGGAGGAATGCCCCCCGTAAGGGTGCTATTTTGCGCTTTGAACCAATTCTTGAGCGCGTCTAGCTCATGGCGTTCAAACACATACACCAATTGAATCGTCCCAAATTGCTCCGTCGTGAAGCTGACTTGCTCAAAGAGGTAGCGTGGCAAGGGCACACCATCCACATTGACAATCAGCATGGTGCGTTTGAGCGAATGCGCCTTGCCAATCAACGGCGAGACATCATGCTTGGTGGATTGAGAGAGGATGAAGATCAAGGTTTGGGCATGTTTAAGTTTGCTTTCAATGCGAGCAAACATGCCCGGCGGAACGGTTTGCTGGGTGATGTCTAGGGGATCATCATCGAGACGCTCCAGCAGGGTTTGGGCAAGGGCTTGGTCAGGGGCACCATAAATCAACAGGACATCGGTCATGATGGAACATCCTCACAGATAACACATTATGCAGATTGTCACCCAGTTAACACAAAATGGCAAACGATTTTCCTACCTCCCCACTTATGCCCCCACACAGAACAGATTGCCCCCCATAATAACGGCTTGTCAGGCTATAATAGGACTTTGCTTGACAGCGAAGTACACAATAAGGGGGTTGTATGTGGTTAGTGGTTGAAGACGATATGGAGATTTTTGAAATCCTTCAGGTGATCTTTGAATTTTGGCGAGTGGAAAGCATGGGCTTCTCGTCACAAGAGGATGTGTTCAACTGGCTTGACCAACTGTATGACCCACAGTATCTACAAACGTTGCCCGTCCTCCCTGAAATTGCGGTGCTAGATTTGCGCTTGGGGAATGACTTTGAGGGTGGGATACACGTTGCCCAACGCATCCGCCAAACCCCGGTTATCCATGACATCCCGATTGTGTTTGTCACGGTGTATTATCTTTCCCCCCTACAGCGCGAATACATTCTGGAACAAAGCGGGGCAAACCTCATCTTTGACCGCAAGCCCACCCTGCGCGATGCTGACTTTCGCCAGCAAGTTAGCCACTTGGTGGAGACCTATCGCCAGTCCCACCCCCCCACGCCATAAGCGGATTAAATTGTATAAATTTGCGCTAATCTCAAAATACCCACTACACATTTAGCGCGTTTGGGTCTACATTGCATATAGCTTCAGCACATGAGCCACCCCGTCCGTTGCTTTTCTATAAGCGAAGCGGGTGTTTCAATTTCCTTGTTCAACCTTTAATCTAACGGACAACACAGCCTAATGAAATCTCTCTTTGAACTCTATGCTTTTGCCGAAGAACTCATCGAATTAGCCATCATCTCCGGAGATGAAGAAGTGGCAGATTTAATTGAGGAAAGCGTGGATAGTGCCATGAACCAAGATGTGGTGGAATATCAACTGGCGGAGTTGCTTCATGCGTTCATCATTGTTGAGGATCGAATTGCCATTCCGATCTACCCGATGGACAGCGTGGTGACACTGCGTTCCACCTTACGAAGCATGAACTTCGGCATCGGGAGTCGTTACAAAAACTAGATGCACGTTCTAATGATTAGCCTCGATAGCTCGATGGCAACCAAGCCCAACAGCAACGCGAGGTTACGCCATATCGAATATGCCGCACACATCGGCAAGCTCACGGTAGTGGTGTACACACCCAAGCAAGACCTCCCCACCCAACACCTGAGCGACCACTTCACGGTCATTCCAACCAATAGCCCTAACCGAATGCGCTTCATCACCGATGCCATTCGGTTAGCACAACAAGTCATCCGTACCGACGCGCCCGACCTCATCACCACCCAAGACCCATTTTCCACCGGCTGGGTGGGATGGTGGTTGCGCCGTCAGGTAGCAGTTCCCTTGCTCATCCAAAATCATTGTTACTTCATTGATAATCAAGCATGGTTAGCAGAACGCCCCATCCGCAATCGGTTGATGAACGCGCTGGGCAAGTTTACCTCTGCCCGTGCCGATGCCTACCGCACCGTCAACCACCATGAGCGCGAGACGTGGCTACAACGTGGCGGAGACCCGCGTCGCGTTTTCACCCACGCGCTGGGCACTGCGTCAGAGGCGTTTGCCCACCCTACCGAAGAGGCGATCAACCAAGCACGCCACACGCTCAACCTTGCCACCGATGATCTCGTCATGTTGTGGGTGGGCTACCCCGTTCCGTTCAAGCGTGTTCCGCTACTATTCGAGGTCTTTAAGCGTGTATCAACACGACTCCCCCAAGCCAAACTGGTGCTGATTGGCGACAAGCACAAGAGCGCGGTTGATCTGGATCAGTTGGCACACAGCGAGGGCATCCATGAGCGCGTGGTCATGTATGGTCCCGTGCCTCACCATGAGCTACCGTCATACTATGCACTGGCGCAAGCCTATGTCATCACCTCCGCTTATGAAGGCGTGCCTCGCGTGTTGATGGAAGCCTCCGCAGCAGGGTTGCCCCTAGTGGGGTTTGACCGCGTGGGAGTGTCCGAGATCATTCAGGATGGCATCAACGGCTACCTGCTTGCGGAAGGGGACATTGAGGGCATGGCAGAGCGACTTGCGCACTTATTGACCCATCCTGCTGAAGCACAGCAACTGGGAGCATCCGCCCAACAACAGGCGTTAGCACGCTTTAGTGCCACGCGCAACCTTGAGAATGTGTTAGCAATGTGGCATCAAACCCTTGAACTTGGCATACGTTAACTTCTACTAGGATTCACATGACACTCAACCTTGAGGCTTTGCTAGTCACGCTGGTATTTGCCACGTTCTCATGCGTGGTGGGGTTGCGCCTGCATCATCAACGCCCAAGCCTCCCATTGGGGATGGCGTGCGGATTAGGCATTGCGCTGTGGTTGGTGGGTGTGCTGGCAATCGCCATGCCGTTTGGTTGGTCATTCGGCTTGGGGCTGGTCATGGGCTTAGTCGTGGTTGGGATCGTCATAAGCATTCCTGCACAAACGTCTCCGCCACCTCATCCCCCTTATCCCCCGTTGGAGATCGCCTTCTTCGCCGTAGTGATGATGGGGGTATGTCTGCCCGTTTTGATCCTGCCCGTCCCCCTTGATACCGACGCGCAAGGCTTTGGGTATCTGGCATTGATGGCACGCATGAGCGGTGAACTAACGCGCCTTGCCCCCTTTCAACCCGACATTCACTACCTGTACGCCCCCGCCCTCAGTGTGTTGAGCGCGTTCTTCAGCGAGGCGTTCGGCAGTGGGATGCACGCTACCCTATTCGGCATCGCAGCGGTCTTGGTGACGTTGTTCACCATGATGGTGTATGACTTCGCCCATGCCGTGTTAGGGCGAGGGTATGCTCGCGCGTGTGCGGTGGCATTGTGGATCGGTACAGGGTTATTGACCACTTACATGGATTCACACTTCACCACCTTGTTAGGGTTGGTGTTTGGGATGTTGCTCCTGTTCGCCACCCATCACGCTTTCGTCACTCGCCAGCGCGGTTGGTGGGTTGTGGGGGGCGTGAGTTTGGGGGCGTTGGTATTGGCACACCCCGATACCACCATCATCATGGGGATGGGCTTTGGGTTGTGGTTGTTGGTGCATCTCACCAGTGTGCCGTGGCGCGTTGGGGTAGGAACAGTGCTTGCCATTCCCAGCGTGGCACTCGTGCTGATCCTGCCTTGGTTGATAAGCGTCGCCCCGTTGTTGGGGGGACATATCGCCTCGCCCTTTGAGCGCGACCCCAACTATTGGCGCATGGTCATCTCCTACCCCCCCGAACTGCTCTATCACGGCGGATTGATTGTGCTATTCAGTGCGTTCGGTGTGTGGGTGGCGTTCCGTCGCGGATGGCGCGTGGGTGTCTTGGGGATCGGTTGGCTGGTGTTGACGCTGGACTTCGCCAGCTTTGGCATCTTGGAAACGTTACTCCCGTGGCTGGTCGCGCCCATCACGCGCTATGACTACCCATTCAGCATCGCGTGGCACGCCCCGATTATCCCTTACGCGCTCTTGGGTGGGATGGGATTATGGGCACTTTGGGAGGCGAGTTTAGCCAGATGGCTACGCCCAACATGGGCAACGCGCCTAGCATGGAGCATCCTCACAGTGGGCGCAGTGAGCGTGTTGCTAGTGGGAATCTTCAACCGTGAGCTATTGGCGTTGAGCAAAGGGCGCATCACCTTCTTTGGGGCGTTCGCCTCGCATGCCGATGTACAGGCGATGGTCTGGCTACGTGAACATACCCCCCCTAACGCGCTCATCTTGAACTTTCCGGGACCGCAAGAAGGGGATTGGGTGCCGGTGATTGCCGAACGCGAAAGCATCTACTATCGCCCCCAACCCTTCTTTGATCGTGGCGACACCGACCCCCTCGCCGACACACCCGAACAGGTTGCCCTGCGTGCGTTCTGGCATGACCCTGCCAACACCAGCAACGCCCAACTTCTGCAACGCTACGGTATTGACTACGTGATTGTCCCCCAAGTGGTGGGCAACCCTGCCACGTTCGCCGATATGGTGCGCTGGCGTGCACCGTTCACCAAGCTGATCGAGGCACAAAGCGCGATCACGGATGCCCCCTGCTTACAGGAAGTATTCAACCACGACGGCGCAACCGTCTACGCGGTTATGTGTAGGTGACAGTTTAACTCCTGCGTTTAGCCCATCCCCCTGCCACTATGCTTGCCACCTCATCAAGGTTATAGAGTTGTAATGTGATGTTACAATCCACAAACAGTAATTCGGATTACTGATAATCTAATGCGGATTAGTTTTTAAGACGAATTTTGAGGCGCGTAACGCCTTTCACAAGCGGGGTTTATAGCCATGTAACATCCATTTAGGATGCGATGAAACAGAAGAACGAGGCAGAATACACCCAACACACGAGTTCGGCTACCACACTTCGCTCGTGCATGAGGTTCAGCGTACCCTGCCTCTCCTAGCATATCATGGAGACTGCAATGTCAAAACGTGTACTTATTCTCGGCGGTGATGGTTATCTTGGTTGGGCACAGGCAATGTATTTGTCTGAGCGTGGGTATGAAGTGGCGGTGTTGGACAACATGGCACGCCGTCAGTTTGATTTGAATGAGGGCTTTGAGAGCCTCTTGCCAATTGCCACCCTACACCGTCGTGCAGCAGTGTGGCATACGTTGACGGGTAAGACGATTGGTGTTTATGCTGGGGATGTGTGCGACTATGAATTTTTGTCGCGGGCATTTCAAGAATTTGCACCAGATGCTATTGTGCATCACGGCGAACAACGCGCCGCTCCCTACTCGATGATTGACCGCCAGCACGCGGTTTATACCCAATACAACAATGTGATCGGTACGCTCAACGTGCTGTATGCCATCAAAGAATTTGCCCCCACCGCGCACTTGGTCAAGCTGGGGACAATGGGCGAATATGGCACGCCCAACATTGATATTGAAGAGGGCTTCATTGAGATTCATCACAACGGGCGTAGTGACATCCTCCCCTTCCCCAAACAACCCGGCTCCTTCTATCACCTTAGCAAAGTGCATGATTCCCATAACATCATGTTCACGTGCAAAGTTTGGGGAATTGCCGCCACCGACTTGAATCAAGGGATTGTGTATGACGTGCAAACGGCAGAGGCAGATCGGCATCCTGACTTGGCGACGCGCTATGACTACGACCAAATTTATGGGACTGCGCTCAACCGCTTTTGTGTGCAGGCGGCGGTAGGTTTCCCGCTCACGGTTTATGGCAGTGGCAAGCAAACCCGTAGCTACATCAACATCAAAGACACCATGCGTTGCATTGAACTGGCAATCTTGAATCCTGCCAAAGCAGGGGAATATCGCGTTTTCAATCAGATTACGGAATGGTTTTCGGTGATGGAACTGGCGGAGCGCGTGCATCGTGTGGCGGGGGAGATGGGTTTGGCGGTTGAACTCAAGCAGATAGACAACCCGCGCGTCGAATCCGAAAACCACTACTACAACGTTAAGCATAGCAAGCTGGTTGAACTCGGTTTAGAGCCACATCTGTTAGATGATGGCGTGATCCGTCGCCTGATTCAGATCGCGCTTGACCACCGCGACCGCATCAACACGCAACAGATTTTACCCTCCGTGTCATGGCGCAAGACTGCTAACCAAGTCACCGTTACCGAGCCAGCATGGGCATAACCCTACCAATCATTCACGGGGTGGCAAGTTGCCACCCTAACCCAAAGGCAACCACTCATGAAAATTGCAATCTTCACTGAAACTTTTTTGCCCAAGCTAGACGGCATGGTGACTGTCACCTGTTTGTTGCTGGAGCATTTGCGACGCATTCACGCCGAGGTGATGGTATTTGTGCCCGGCTCCCCCGTCACAGAATACGCTGGCTATCCCATTGTGGGATTGGGTGGGATTCCCGCGCCGATGTATACGGAGCTTTCGTTGGCATTGCCCATGAGCCAAACTTACCAAACCTTGCGTGCCTTCAACCCTGACCTGATTCACGTGATGAACCCAGTGGTGGCAGGGGTGCGGGGGGTACAGTTTGCCAAGCGACTCAACAAACCGCTGATGGTGACGTTTCATACCCACTTGATGGAGATGGCGCGGTTTTATGGCTTCGGCATGTTTGAGGGGGTATTGTGGCAGTTGCATCGGATG
>JBMOEO010000061.1:0-23012 GCA_049318945.1 Phototrophicaceae bacterium
GGCAAAACGTTAAGGGGGTTGCCTTCGTATGGGGTGATGACCCCATCCAAGACCGCACGCACTTGTAGATTCTGCCACGTTTCAATGAAGGTCTCACCTTCATAATAACCTCTGTCATGGCGCAACAGATATAAGGCAACGTCTACCCCTCCCACCAACGCATAGGGAGCGCGACGGTTGAAGACTTGCGCCTGCACTTCGATGTCACCAATCGCCACCGAATGGGGATCAAGGGGCAATTGGCGCGGATTGGTGCTATAGATCGCCTCCTCATGGTGTTGGCTCAACCAAGTTAGAATGGTGCGAACATTACCAAAGTATTGATCGCTAAAGTCCCCCCTACGGATAGCATCTAAATCAAACCGATAGGGGGCGTGGGTTAGGCGGTTTTCATCAAAGACAGTCATTGATTTCTATTCCTCATCATGCCTCGTCAACTATTTTAGATTATGCTATACTTTTGCCCTTTGAAACCCAATAGCGTGGGAGAATACTCCAAAAGATGGAAATTCTGATTTCTGGTTCAATCGCTTATGACTACTTGATGCGTTTTCCGGGACGCTTCAAAGATAGCTTACTCGCTGATGGACTTGATAAAGTAAGCCTTAGCTTTTTAGTTGACGATATGACCAAGCATTGGGGCGGGGTTGCCGCCAACATCTGCTATAGCCTAGCGTTGCTCGGCATCAAACCCCATCTCGTGGGGACGGTAGGGCGTGACTTTGGGGATTATCGCCAGCATCTTGAGGATGTTGGGGTGCAAACCGCGACGGTTCGCCAGCATGATAGCGTATTCACTGCTTCGTTCTTCGGCAATACGGACTTAGAAAACAACCAGATTGCATCCTTCTATGCAGGCGCGATGGGCTTGGCACATCTCTATAGCCTAGCGGATGTTTATGGTGGCATTCCTGATTTGGTGGTGATTTCTCCGAATGACCCCAAAGCGATGATCCAACAATCCCAAGAATGTCGTGAGCGTGGTATTCGCTTTATGGCAGACCCCTCTCAACAAGTCCCCCGCTTGAATGGGGAAGAGTTGTTGCAATGTATTCAAGGGGCAACCTATTTGGTGGTCAACGAATATGAAGCGGAAGTGATTCTGAACAAGACCGCCCTCTCGTTTGAAGGGTTACGTCAGATTGTAGAGACGGTCATCATCACACGCGGAGGGGACGGCTCTTCTATTTATTTGACGGGGCAAGCTGACCCCATTCAAGTTGACATCTTCAAGACCGATTACATCGTTAACCCAACCGGGGTGGGCGACGGATTCCGCGCCGGCTTGTTGCGTGGTATCCTAGCAGGATTCTCTTTGGAACTTTCGGCACAGATGGGGGCACTGTGCGCCACCTATGCCTTAGAGCATGTGGGCACTCAAAATCACCGTTTCAGCGTGGTAGAGTTCATTAATCGCTTCCGCACACAATTTGACGACCACAATCAGCTTGACCAACTGCTGTAAAAGTGGGCTTATCGTATGATGCAAACGCCCAATCGTATGATAGAATGCGCTAGTTTTTGGGCGATAAAATCCAAAACAGGTGGGATATGTTCCACCTTAAATAAAGTAGACCTAATCAGGAGTTACAATGGCTGTTGAACATGACGTAAGAGATCTCGGTTTGGCAACCGGGGGGCGGTATCGTATTGAATGGGCAGAGCAAGAAATGCCTGTCCTACGTCGGATACGTGAACGCTTTGAAAAAGAAAAACCACTCAAGGGCATTCGCGTAGCGGCTTGTTTGCACGTTACTACCGAAACGGCTAACCTTGTCCATACCCTTCAAGTGGGCGGGGCAGATGTTATCCTGTGCGCTTCTAATCCCCTTTCTACACAAGATGATGTTGCCGCATCTTTGGTGGCACACTATGAAATTCCCGTCTATGCCATCAAGGGCGAAAGCAACGCCACTTACTTTGACCACATCAAAGCTGTTTTGGATGTGAAGCCTAACATGACTATGGATGATGGGGCAGACCTTGTGAGTGAAATCCACAAGAACCGCACTGAGCTAATTGCTGACATTGTGGGCGGGACGGAAGAAACCACAACCGGGGTCATCCGCTTACGCGCTATGGCAAACGATGGCGCATTGCGTTTTCCGGTGATTGCCGTCAACGATAGCGAAACCAAACACCTGTTTGATAATCGCTATGGAACTGGGCAAAGCACGATGGACGGGATCATCCGCGCCACCAACATCCTGATAGCAGGGCGTGTAGTGGTGGTAGCAGGCTACGGTTGGTGTAGTCGTGGGATTGCCAGCCGTGCGCGTGGCTTGGGTGCGAATGTGATCGTCACCGAAGTGAACCCGATGAAAGCACTAGAAGCTGTCATGGATGGTTTCCGCGTGTTGCCGATGGAAGACGCGGCATTGGTGGGCGACATCTTCATTAGTGCCACCGGCAATAAACATGTGTTGGATGCTAAACACTTTGCCAAGATGAAGCATGGGGCAATCGTTGCTAACTCTGGTCACTTCAACGTAGAGATCAACTTGAACGCGCTACGTGATATGTCCGCTGGAGACCCACGCTTGGTGCGTCCGTTTGTAGAGGAATACAAGGTAGACGGGCGTTCCATCTATGTTTTGGGTGAAGGACGTTTGGTCAACCTTGCTGCTGCTGAAGGGCACCCCGCAAGCGTGATGGACATGAGTTTTGCTAACCAAGCACTCGGTGCAGAGTACATGGCAAAAAATGCCAGCACAATGAAGCCCGATGTTTATACCATTCCCCAAGAAGTTGATATGGAAATTGCGCGTATCAAACTTGAGGCAATGGGCATTGACATCGACAAACTCACCGATGAACAAGTGAAGTATCTCAACAGTTGGGAAGAAGGCACCTAAGCCGATAGCCTCCAATCACATCGTTAGTTTAGGTCATTAAAGGAATCATCGAATGAAGAAATTGACAATAGTATGTCTTATCCTTGTCCTATCGCTGATGGCAACCTTGACATCAGGGGTGAGCGCACAGGATATGGGGATGGTGCGTTTTGTTCATGCCATCGTAGGAGGCGCAGAGGTTGACGTTGCCGTAGACGGGCAAGTGGTTGCTTCTGCTATAGCTTATGGGAGCGCATCGGACTACATTTCTGTTGCACTGGGGGATCACCAAGTCCAAGTTTTTGAAGCAGGGACACAAACCCTCCTTTGGGAACAAAGCGTCACCAGCACGGTTGATCCAATCAGCATGATTGCGTCCTCTGCCACTGCCCCAATGTTTGTAGAGTTTATCGAAAATGTTGACCCCCTCAGTTTGGGGCAAGCACGCATCACCGCCATTCATGCTGTTGAGGGTGCGCCCAATGTTGATGTGGTATTGGTGGACGGTCGCCCCGTTATCACCGACTTGGCATACGCTACGTCCTATGGCACGCTTGATGTGCCGGTGTTCAACTATGCCTTGAACGTTATCCCTACCGGTGAATCTTTGGCAACTGCCCTCTTCCCTGTAGAGTTTGAAGCTGCATTGGCAACGGGCACGTCTTACAGCATTGTGGTTTACGGCGCGTTAGAACAACCCGAATACATGATCCTTGCCACCCCAGTTAAAACAGGTGCAAATGAAGGCACGCTCCGCTTGACCAATTCCTTTGATAAGGTTGTTGATGTCTATGCTAACGATGCGTTGGTTGCGGCAAGCCTGATGGCAGGGGGAAGCACAGAAGCCTTCCCATTGGTGGCAGGGGACTATCAAGTTCAATTTGTGGTAGCAAACACCATCGAAAACTTGGGCGGAGAAAATGCGACAGTGGTTGCTAACCAAACCAGCGTTGCCACCTTAGCAAGTGATGGAACGGTTAGCTTAACGGCGGAAACCACCACCACAACAACAGTAGCGAGCCTGCCCACGCCAACCCCAGCCGTTGTTGAAGCAGTTGCGGTTGCAGTACCCGCGCCCACCGCTACCCCTAGCTTGGGATTGGTACAACCCACCGCCCTACCCCCTCAACCCACCCAACCCGAAACCTTGGGGCGCATCACCGCGCAAGTGTTGATTGATGCTGGGGCAAACCTACAGTTACGCCAATACCCCAGTTCAGAAAGCCTCTCGCTTGGGTTAGCACCTGCTAATGCCATCCTTGATGTGGTGGGACGTGTTGGGGTTCCCGTGCAACTAACCGGTTTATATGATCCTAAGTTGCAAGAAGAGATTGACAACTACGTTGATCCCATTGGTGAATTGGTGGAAGATGCAGATTTGGTTGCCGCTGATACTTGGTTGAATGTAGATTACACCACCGCTGATGGGGGTAAGATCAATGCGTGGGTATCTGCGCAATATTTGGTTGTCACCAATGAATTAGGGGAAATACAACGGTTGGCTGACCTTCCCCCCGTACCCTCTAATGTTTACGGTGAAGTCATCAATACGGTTGTCACCCCTCCTTCAGAAGCAGAACTCTCTGGGGTAAGTGGTCGCGTGATTAACCTAGACCCCGGCATTAACCTTCACATTCGCAGAACCCCCAGTGGTCAAGGTGAATCCATTGGATTGCTTTCTAATGGGACAGTGGTTGAGTTCATCGGCTTTATTGTTCCTGCTGGAACAAACGTTGATCTTGAAACGCTCACCGAAGAAGAAGTCCAAGCATTGGTTGACCAAGCTAACCTAGCACCATGGATCTACGTTCGCTATACCACCCCACAAGGTGCAGTCGTGAGTGGTTGGGTTGCTTATCAATATGTTGACCTGTATTGGGAAGGCGTTTTCATCAACGCTTACAAGATGCAGGAAGAAGAATTGTTGAGCTTTGTAGAAGATACCGAGATCGGCGAGATGGGGGCTGGGGCAATCGCACCCATCGTTCCCACCTTAGACCCACTACGGGATGCCTACATCGCTGAAGTCGTTTTAGATCCAGGCGCGAACCTACAATTCCGCCGTACCCCCAGCATCTATGGGGAATCATTGGGCTTGCTTTCTAGTGGGACACAAATGGTCGCGCTAGGTCGCACGGTAGATGAGCAATGGATTCAAATTGATTATCAAGGACAAACGGGTTGGGTTTCTTCAACCTTCATCCGTATCCGTCGTAATAACGCTTCAGCAAGCATCACCGAACTTGAAATTCTTGATGTTGCACTAGAACCCACACCAGCAAGCTAAACATCACCCCGTGAGATTCAGGATGGGCACGCCATGAATTGCGCCTTTCCTGAATCTCTCTCAGACTGGTAGATCAATCAACTTTCGTTATAATGCAAGTATCTGTAGATTGTTGTCATGTTTTGTAAAAGGAACGTGTGTGCGCGTTTTAATTACGGGGATTGGCGGGTTTGTTGGGCAACATCTCGCTCGCCATTTATGCGAGGTAGCACCCAACTATGAAATTCATGGGACAATTCACAGAAGTCGTAATCTTGAAGGGTCTCATATACAATATCATACGGTTGATCTTCGAGACATCAATGCCACCCAAGCACTGATACACGCTATTCAACCACACTACATTTATCATTTGGCGGCGCAAGCGTTTGTTCCCCGTTCGTTCATTGCCCCATGGGAAACCCTAGAAAACAACATTCGCTCCCAACTGAATATCACGTTGGCATGCCTTGAATTGGGGTATCAACCGCGCTTATTGGTGGTTGGTTCAGCGGAGGTGTACGGGATTGTGAAGCCAGAAGAAGTGCCCATGACCGAAAGCCTTCACCTTAAGCCCACCAGCCCATATAGCGTGAGCAAGGTTGCCCAAGAGATGTTGGCATTGCAGTATTACCTCAGCCATCATCTCCAAGTGATGCGGGCACGTCCCTTCAATCACTTTGGACCTGGGCAAAATGAGCGGTTTGTTGCCCCCGCATTTGCTATGCAGGTAGCACGCATCGAAGCGCAAGAACAACCTCCGATTATTTCTGTGGGCGATTTAACCGCTCAACGCGACTTCACCGATGTTCGGGATATTGTTGCGGCTTATCAACTCATCATCGAGCAGGGGCAACCCGGTGACGTTTATAATGTTGCCACCAACGAAGCCCACAGCATTTCAGACCTGTTGAATACCCTCATCCAATTCGTGAACTTGCCAATTGAGGTTCAAATTGATGAGAATCGCCTGCGTCCTGTAGAAATCCCCATTTTGATGGGAGATGCTTCTCACTTGCGAGCTACCACAGGTTGGCAACCTCACTTCAGCTTTGGGCAGTCTTTAGCAGATGTGCTAGATGATTGTCGAAATCGGGTTAGAAAAGAACGAACGAACAACTGATTTATTGAAACTCATACAAGCGATTGTGCCTTACTGTGGCACAGCGGATTAGAGGCAAAAGCATGACAGCGAAACGGGCACTCATTACAGGGATTACAGGGCAGGATGGTTCCTACCTTGCAGAATTCCTTTTGGACAAAGGATATGAAGTTTTCGGCTTGGTACGCCGTAGCAGCACCATCAATTATGAGCGCATCGCCCACATTCAAGATGACGTTCATCTCATCTCTGGGGATATACTGGATCAAACCAGTTTACAAAAGGCATTGACCCTTGCTCGCCCAGAAGAAGTGTATAACCTAGCAGCACAAAGTTTCGTGCAGACCTCATGGCAACAAGCGGTTTTCACGGGGGATGTCACCGCGATTGGTGTCACTCGCCTGTTGGATGCCATCATGACGGTTAACCGCGATATTCGCTTTTATCAGGCATCCAGTAGTGAGATGTTTGGTAAAGTGGTGGAAAGCCCCCAAAAGGAAACTACCCCCTTTTATCCGCGTAGTCCGTATGGAGTGGCAAAAGTCTATGGACATTGGATCACCGTCAATTATCGGGAAAGCTACGACCTACATGCCACCAGTGGCATCTTGTTTAACCATGAGTCTCCCCGTCGTGGGCTTGAATTTGTCACGCGCAAAGTCACCTATCATGCCGCCAAGATCAAACTAGGCTTGGCACACAAGTTACCGCTGGGCAATTTAGATGCCAAGCGTGACTGGGGATTTGCTGGGGATTATGTGCGTGCCATGTGGTTGATGCTTCAACAGGATAGCCCTGATGATTATGTCGTTTCGACAGGCAAAACCCATACCGTGCAATACCTAGTGGAATGTGCCTTTGCGTGTGTGGGGCTAAACTGGCAAGACTATGTTTATCAAGACCCCAGTTTCATGCGCCCCGCCGAAGTTGACCTCTTGATTGGCGATCCTAGCAAGGCGAAAGATCAACTAGGTTGGGAGCCAGAAGTTCAGTTTGAGCAATTGGTTGAGATGATGGTTGAAGCAGATTTGAAGCTCCTCAAAAATACGCACAACCTACCATGAAATTGATTGATACCCACTGCCACCTCAACCTCCCGCCCTTTGCGAACGATCTTGATGAGGTCATCCGACGGGCGCGACAAGCTGGGGTGATTCAACTCATCATCCCCGCGATAGACCTTGAAACGTGTGAAAGCGCGATTCAACTGGCGCGACGTTATACAGGGGTTTTTGTGGCGGTGGGCATCCATCCCAATAGCACAGCGGACTTCCATCCATCACAGATCGAACGCTTACGTATGATGGCAACTACTGAGCCAAAGGTGGTTGCCATTGGTGAGATCGGTTTGGATTATCACTGGAAACTTAGCCCACCCGAAAAACAAGCTGAAGCATTTCGCTTACAGTTGGCGTTAGCGCGTGAGTTGGCGTTGCCGTTGATTATCCACAACCGCGAGGCAAGCACAGACACGGTGGCAATTCTAGCAGAATGGCAACCCTCCCTTCCTCCAACGCAACATGAGCGCATTGGGGTTCTGCATTCGTTTTCAGCAAGCCAAGCAATCGCCGATCAAGTGCTAAGTTTGGGATTTCATCTTGGATTCACTGGACCCCTCACCTACAAGAACGCGGACGAATTGCGCCAGATTGCCAGCCGTGTGCCACACAATCGCCTGTTGATTGAGACCGACGCGCCCTATCTTGCCCCCCAACCACAACGGGGTAAACGCAACGAATCCGCTTATGTGATTGCGGTAGCAGAACGCCTAGCGACTTTACATCAGGTTAGCACCGAACAGATGGCGGATGTCACCACTGAGAACGCGCGACGGTTGTTTGGTCTGGGCGAGGAAACCCTCTAACGATATGGAACTTTCCATCATCATTGTGAGTTGGAACACGCGCGAGTTATTGGATGCCTGCCTAGCAAGCATCTATGCTCACCAAGATGGGCTGAATTTAGAAGTCATTGTAGTGGATTCTGCTAGTGGTGATGGAACGGTTGAGCATGTGCGTCAACACTTCCCACAAGTGCGCTTGCTCCCACAAAGTACCAATGTGGGCTTCACTCGTGGGAACAACTTAGGGTTAGCCATTGCACAAGGGCGACATCTTTTACTGCTGAACCCAGATACGGTTGTTCACGAGGAGCTACTATCGGGGATGGTACGCTTCTTGGATGAACACCCTGAATATGGTATTGTAGGACCCTACACCATCAACACCGATGGTAGCACCCAATCCAGTAGGCGACGCTTTCCCAATCGCGCTATCGCCATTTTAGAAAGCACGTGGCTACAACCGCTTGCCCCCCCATCATTGCTGGCGGCGTACTACCTCACCGAACCACCCGACAAAGCCACGCTAGATGTGGACTGGGTGCAAGGGCACGCGCTGATGGCTCGGCGCGAAGTCTACGAACAGATCGGCGGATTGGATACCCAATTCGTGATGTACTTTGAAGAAGTGGATTGGTGTAAGCGTGCGCACCTCGCTGGCTGGAAAGCCAAGTTCTTGGGGGATGTGACGGTCTTGCATCACGGGGGGAAGAGTAGTGACCAAGTAACCCAATTCAAACACATCCAATATACCCGTAGCAAAATTCTGTACCATCGGCGTTATCATGGGGTGTGGTTTGGGGAGCTATTACGGATTGTCTTGGCATGTTTATATGCTTGGCAATGGTTACGAGAGGCGAGTTTGGGGATGATTGGGCACAAGTCCGCCATGCGTTGGGAACGAGTGCGCGTTTATAGCGCGGTCTTACGCTTCTTGATGGTTGGGCAGGCATGAAGATTGGGATTATCACCGGTGAATATCCCCCCATGCGTGGGGGCGTGGGGGCATGTGCGCACATCCTTGCCCATCGCTTCGCGCAACAGGGTCATGAAGTCTCCATCCTCACCGCGCCAGATGGGCTAGACGAGACGCTATCCACCACCCACACCCGTTGGACGCTTAACCGCTTGCTTTCCATCCAACAGTGGATCAAACAAGAGCATATAGAGATTGTCCATCTCCATTATCAAACCGCCGCTTTCCAAATGTCACCTTGGATTCACTTCCTGCCAGAAGCAATCCGTCCACTTGTGCCCCTTGTCACCACGTTTCATGACCTACGCTTTCCGTATTTATTCCCCAAAGCGAGCCACCTACGCCTATGGATAGTCAATCGGTTAGCGCGACAATCCAGTTGGGCAGTGGTGACAAACCATGAGGATGCAAACCACCTAGACTGGCTTATCACCCATTCGCTCATTCCTATTGGTAGCAACATCCTAACTGATTCCCCCACCGTCCCTCACGAACGGCAAGGCTCCACCCCATTTCAACTGGTTTACTTTGGCTTTCTGAATGATTCTAAGGGAGTGGATACGCTCTATCACGCGCTGGCACGCCTGAATCAAGATGGCATCCCTGCCCATTTAACGATGGTAGGCGACCCAACAGGGAGCAGTGATCCATCTAATATTGCGTATGCGCAACAACTAGATCGGCTTGCCCAACAGCTGAACCTGCAACCTCAGCTGACGTGGACAGGGTACATCACGGAAGAAGCGGTTGGGCAACATCTTGCCCAAGCGGACGCAGTGGTCTTGCCCTATCGAGATGGGGCATCGTTCCGACGGGGGACACTCATGGCGGCGATTCATTACGGCTGTGCGATTGTCACCACGACCCCGCGCGTGAGCATCGCTGAGTTTGTGCATGAAGACAATATGTTGCTCGCCTCGCCTGATTCCCCTGATGAGTTGGCAAACACCTTAGCGCGTTTGTATCACGACCGCGACTTACGCTTGAACCTACGGGAACAAGTGTATGCACTACGGGAACAATTCAACTGGGATAAAATCGCACAGGACTACTTGAATCTCTTTGCGCTGTTGATTGCCACCACTTCCATTTCCTCAAAGCCCTCCATCGGTCAATAAGGCTACTGTAAAAATGCACCCCCTCCATCAGAAACACCTCCCCCCCCTATTTGTGCTGTTCGCCTTGTGGCTTTTGTTCTTCTGGCAGTTGCTAACCCTCGTGATGGTGGATCGTGTTTCACTCAAGCAAGGGGACTTCAGTGGGCAGTTTGTGGCATTCGCCACCTACCAATATCAACGGATGAGTCAGTTTGAAATTCCGCTATGGAATCCCTACAACAACAGCGGACTACCCTTCATCGGAGATTCACAAGCGGCAGTGTTCTATCCACCACGCCTGCTCTCGATCATGCTTGCCAAGTTCACCAACAGTTGGGGCTACCACACCTTAGAGTTAGAGATGGCATTTCATGTATTGGGCTATACCTTCGCCATGTATGCTCTCGTGTATCAGTTGGTACATTCGCGTTGGGCAGGCATATTCTCCGCCGTGATAGCGGGCTATGCGGGCTACCTGAGCGGTTATCCGCCCCTACAGCTTGCGGTTTTAGAAGCAGGTGTATGGTTTCCCCTAGTGATCTTATGCGTACATCATGCCACGCCATCACGTGGGTTGCGCCTGTTTTGGATTGTATGGGGTGGGGTGGCGTTGGGCATGTCGTGGTTAGCAGGACACCCCCAAACGAGTTGGTTCTTGACCTATGTCGCGGTTGCCTATTTGTGCTTCCGCCTTTGGCATGTATCTATCCCAACCTCCAAGCGAGTTAGGTTGATGGTTAGGGCGGTTGCCTTATTCGGGATCATCACGCTGGGCACAACCGCGATTACCTTTCTGCCCGCCGCGGAATACCTCCTAGATACAGCTCGCGCAGGGATGGGTTTTGCCGAAAAGGGGAATGGCTTCCCCCTACAGGACATCTTACAAGTCATCCTCCCCCAAGTGGTCAGCTTGTATTCCCCACTACACTTAGGTTACGTGGGGTTGTTCTGGATTGGTGCAAGTCTATTCAGCCCACACCGTGAGAGCCGTTTTTGGTTGGCGTGTGCAGGGGTGGGGTTGCTGTTGAGCTTCGGACAACATACGGTCATTTTCAGTGCGTTATACAATCTGCTACCCGGCTTGCGTTTCTTTCGAGGACAAGAACGGGCGGCATACGTGGTGGTGAATACTTTTGCTGTGGTAATTGGTTACGGTGTGGTGGCATGGCTAGAGCGTTCTCCCACACACTCAGCACGATTACATCGCGTGACGCGCGATATGGCGATTGGCATGAGCGGTTTATTGGGTGTGGTCTTTATCTTGTGGCAGGGATTCCCTACGCAATATGGGCATCTCATTCAACCCGTCGCGCTGGTGTGGGGCGTGATGCTCGCGGTGGGATGGGGGGTGCGTCTAGCGAATCCCCAGCGCGTCTTAACCATATTGTTGGTGGCGTGTATCTTTGAGTTATTCTCCCTCTATTCTGCCACTTCCGCAACGTATGACCCACAACCTGCCCTTGCCCAACTGGATTTTTCGCCGAACGAACGCCACGCGCCGATCTTACAAGATGCCACCGTGCCTGCTCGTGTAGATGGATTTCGTGGGCTAACCGACAATTACGGAAGCCTGTATCAGCTATATGACGCACGGGGGATCAGCCCGCTTTTCTTAGACGGGTTATATGCAGTTCAACAACCGCCCTTCACCCAACTAGATCGCTTTGAGATCAATCCAACTTTTTGGGAACTCAACGCGGTTGAATATGTCTATAGTGGAGAAGCACGCCTGCCCGTCGATAGTGAACCCATCTGGGAAGGGTCAGACCGTTGGGGACATATTTGGCTTCACCGTTTAACGAACCCACGCCCCTTCGCGCTCCTGCTCAATCGCGTGGATGTGGTCAATAGCGATGCCTTCGCACGCGCTCTTTTGCTTGATCCACGTTATCAACCGCGTCAATCCATCGTGTTGAATACCGCCCCCACTGCCCCCCTGCAAACCGACCTCCCCCTTATCGGGGAGGCAACCGTGATTGAGTTTGAACCAGAAGCGATCACCCTCACGGTGGAGAGCAACCAATCCGCCATTCTCTCGCTGGCGCATCCCCACTATAACGGATGGGTGGCGCACCTCAATGAGCGAAGTGTGCCCCTGTTACGCGCTTATGGTGGATGGAGCGCGGTAGAAATTCCTAGCGGAAAGCATACCTTAACCCTACGCTACCGCCCTCTTTCATTTACAATCGGTTGGGTCTTGACCGCTCTCACACTCACAGGGGTGATCTTGATCTCTGCCGTTAGAAACCTGTTCGGAGTTCACCATGCAGAATAGCCTTCCACTAAATGAACGTCTTGCCACAATGGATCGTCGCCTGTACGCGCTTTTTGTAGGAGCGTTAGTGGGGGGGCTGGGGGCACTGATTGGAATTGCCGTCAGCTATGCCGGTCCAATCATGGCAGCCGGGGCATTGGTGGGCATCTTAGGGGGAGTATACATCCTCACGGATGTCCGCGCCGCCTTATACGGAACCTTGGCAATCATGTTGATTTTCCCATTTGGCACATTGCCCTTCAAAATCATCCTAACTCCCACCCTGTTGGATATGACACTAGGAAGTTTTGTGGTGGTTTATCTGTTGCAATGGATGACAGGCAAGCGACACACGCTCACGCTCACCCCAATACACCTATTGGTTTTGGTATACCTGTTCTATTTCATCTTGGCATTTGCGATCGGTTTGCGCTGGGGTGCCCCCACACCCAATATCATCCGTCAATTTTCAGAGACGTTGCTTGCGATTGGTTTAGTCTTCATCATTGTGGACATCACCAAAGATAGTGATACTTTGCGTCGCTTGGTGCTGTTGATCTTGCTCTTGGCAAGCCTTCAAGCATTGATGGCGATTGTGCTGTGGGTGATGCCGGATGCGTTCTCCGAACGGCAGTTGATTCGCCTAGCGCGAATTGGTTATCCGAACGGGGGTGTCATCCGCTATGTAGAAGATAACCGTGCGTTGGCGGAGCGTGCTATCGGTACATGGGTTGATCCCAATGTCTTGGGTGGCGCGTTGGCAATCTTCGCTTCCATCATCACCCCACAAATCTTCGCACGGAAGCCCGTCATTCGTCAGCGTTGGCTTACGTTTTGCCTATGGTGTGTGGTCGTGGTGGCGGTGTTGCTCACCTTTTCTAGGGCGGCACTGGTGGGGTTTGTGGCTGGGGGAATAGTCATTGCCCTCATGCGCTATCGCAAATTACTTGCGGTTATGGCAATCGGTGGGGTGTTGCTCTTATTCCTACCCCAAACACAATTCTATGTTGAGCGGTTCATCTCCGCCTTTGGTGGGGCAAATGCTGACCCCGCCACGCTAATGCGCTATGGAGAATATACCGATTCTATCCGCTTGATACAACAATATCCCTGGTTTGGCGTTGGATTCACAGGTACACCCAGCCGCAACCTGTATACCCACGCGGCAAGCATGTATTTGATTATGGCAAATCAAACCGGTTTAATTGGGCTAGGACTATTCTTGTTGTTGATGGGATCGGTAATCGTGTACGGTTGGCAAGCATGGCAACGGGGCAAAGACAATGATGATTTGAACGCCATCTTGCTGGGATACTATGCCGGCTTAGTCACCGCTTTGACCAGCGGTCTAGCAGATTTATATTTCTTTCGCTTGGACTTCCAATCTCCCATCACGTTGTTCTGGTTGACGGTGGCTTTGTGCTTGGCAACAGCACGATTATGCCTTGAAGCCAAAGATACGCCATCTTGAGTCTTGCGTATCCACATAGTCTTAGATAAACTTCGCCATCGCCAAAACGACTGTATCGCTCTTTTCCGCTCCACTTCAACCATAGGGGCAAACCCAAGGAAAGGAAACACAACCAAATGAAAAGAAACTATGAATTAGCTTTCATTGTCCGCATGGATCCACAACAGGCGGTCATGGATGAACACATCAAGCACGTTCAAGAATGGGTCGAAGCAGATGGCTACGGCGAAGTCTTGACGATGAACCGCTGGGGGCAACGTCGCTTAGCTTATGAAATTGATAAGCAACGTGATGGTTATTACGTCTTCCTAGACATCAACATAGACCCCGCTGGCTTGCCAGAATTAGAAACCAACTTGAAGCTGGCAACATCCGTCTTGCGTTATCTTTTGATTCGCAAAGAAAGCTAAGCTGTCCAATCCACTCAATCAACAACCCTCTTAGCTTAACCAATGGATGGTTGTTGACCAACGTTTGAAAGAACGGCACTTGCCGTCAAATGAATTATGAAACAAGGAGATGATCTTATGGCAGATCATGAATTGGGTTACGAAGACCAAGAGCATGGCGATGATGTCGCTGGTGGCTCATCAGAAGGTGGCTCACGTGGGGGGTCTCGCCCACATCGTGGGGGTGGTGGCAATCGTCGTCGCCGTCGGGTATATTGTCCCGATGGAAAGTGCTTTGACTACAAGGATGTAGATGCTCTCAAGCGTCATATCACCGATGTAGGCAAGATCAAGCCACGCCGTCAAACTGGCAATTGTGCCCGTTGTCAGCGTGAACTAGCACGTGAAATCAAGCGTGCCCGTCACTTGGCACTTTTGCCATTCGTCAGCACCGAAGAATAAATTTGAAAGACTAGCTAAGATCAGAGCGACAGCGTTTGAATCCGGGGCATGGCTTGCCCCGAATTTGCTTAAGGAAAAGGAAGCGTTTTATGTCATCTAACAAGCGTCGTACTACAGCATTACCCAAGACCGGGCGCGAAAGAGCGCGTCAAGCAGAGTTAGAAGCGCAAAAAAACAAAGCGAGCGAAACCCCTTCTGCTGGTGGCGGGCTTAATCTCATCCAAAACTATATTAAAAATCTGGATGAACAAGAGCGCGAGAAAGCAATCCAGACGTGGTTGGTGCGCATCGTAGCGGTCTTAGGGATCGTGATTGCCATCTTGATTGTGGGTGCATTACTTTGGGAAAGCGTGGTTGTGCAAAATAGTACCGTCGCCAAAGTTGGCACTGAACGCATCACGGTTGCACAATTTCAAGAACGGGTACGGGTTGAACGTGCCGTCATCAACCAACGGCTCAACCTTGATTTCGGTCGTGCCATTAGCTTTGGGATTGAGCCAGAGCAACTTGTTCAACAAGAACCCTATAGCACATGGTTCACAGAACTCACCGAGCAAAGCGACTTGCTGGGAAATCGTGTGTTGGATGAAATGACGGAAGAAGTGTTGATCCGTGCTTATGCACAAGAAAACGGCATCACCGTTGACCAAGACGCAGTGGATCGCACTATGGAAGAGTTCTTCTTGTTCAATCGAGATGCAAACCTACCTCCCACTGAAACCGCCGTCCCAACCGAAACCCCAACCCCGTATGTCTCACCGACACCTTCCCCAACCCCACTACCCACTTCTACCCCTGAACCCACTGTAGAAGCTACCCTAGAATTTACGGCAACGCCCGACTTGAATGCCATGATTACTGCATTGCCCCCCACGCCCACCCAAACCTTTGAAGAGAAACAAACTTCATACACTGACACGCTTGAGACATTCTATTCCAACTCAAGAAGCGAGGGACAAATTAGTGAAGTAGCAATCCGTCGTTATTTTGAATACGATGCTTTGTTGAATGCTGTACAAGATCATATCGTGGGCGAGCGCGAAACGGGCACTTACGTCAATGCTCGTCATATCTTGGTGGCAACTCAAGAAGAAGCTGATCGCGTGATTGCTGCTTTAGAGGCAGGCGAACCCTTCGCAGAACTGGCGCGGGCACTTTCCACCGATACCGGCAGCGGTGCAGGTGGTGGTGAATTAGACTGGGCACTCACTTACAATTATGTAGATGGTTTCCGTCAAGCAGTTGAAACAGCAGAGATCGGTGTCATTAGCCAACCTGTTGAATCCGAGTTTGGCTTCCACATCATCCAAGTCCGCGCACGTGAAGAACGCCCATTGAACGCACAAGACCTTGAACGGGTGAAGTCAGTCATCTTTGAGGAATGGGTAGACAGTTACGTTGCAGAACGAAGCGCAGAAATTGTTCGCTCTGACAATTGGTTCAACCATGTTCCCACCGAGCCGGTCTTCTCTTATCGCCCGATAAGCATTGGTTTTTAATATTCCCAACACTTAAATGAGTATAAGATAGGCATTCCATCGGGAGTGCCTATTTCATTTCTCCCACTAGCCCCCTATCATAAACAAGCAGAATTTTCGCCAACCCAATAGCCCTCAGTGAGCGCATAGAATATGCTCCATAGAATTGAACATTCTATTCAACAATTTGTTGAAAGTATTTTCTCCGCAGTGCGTGGCAACCACCCCTTCACCGATCTATTGATGCACAAGCTACATGAGTTTGTGGCACAAACCGATGCAAGCGCGTTTAACGGGCTAGAAGCATTGACCATAGAAATTCAGATTCATGCCGACAAATATGATGAACTCATGATTCATCAATCGGATCGGGTGGAAGAGCTACTAGAGATGGTCAAGAAATTCCTATTGCAGGCTTTCACCATCCACTGTCCCTTGTCTATCAAACTCATGCCGAATTGGTCATTAGCAAGTGAGGACTTGGTGATTATCCAACAAGCCACCGAAGCCACCCATCACGCTACCCGTCGGATGGAACGCCCCATAGAAACCCACTCTGTCATACCGTTGTGTCACCTCATTTGTACCGATCAGACGGTTTACGAAATTACACAACCGATCATCAACATCGGGCGCGGTAAAGAAAATGAGTTCATCATCGAGGATTTAACCGTCTCGCGCGATCATGCCCAACTCCGTGTAACCCCCCAACAAGCTACTCTGTTCGATAAGCACAGCCAAAGCGGGACGTTCGTTAATGGCAAGAAAATTCAGCAAGCGGTTTTAACATCGGGGGATGTCATCAAGATGGGGCAAACCGAGTTTGTTTTTCAAAAGCACTTACCCACTGAAACCACTACTTCTAGCTTCCACATGCCATGATGCCAACCAGTGAATTTGCTTTGCACGTTGCACAATATCTTCCGCTTGTCTTGCTCTATGGCTTCATGGGGTTATTGGCTTATGGGCTGCGGTTAGAGTTTCAACACTTAGAAAGCCCCTCACGCATCACCAATGAAACACATGGAAAGCTCATCCAGCTTCGCAAAGCGATGGATGACTTCAGCCCGACAGATAAGATTTACCCCATCTTCTTGAGAACCACCATCGGCAGGAATGGGGACAATACCCTACAAATCGAAGATGACTATCTAAGTTCCAATCATGCCCATTTATACCTTCGAGATAATATCTGGTGGTTGGAAGATTTAGGGAGTCGTAATGGTACGTTACTCAACAATATTGAGATCAAGCAAGCGGTCATCATCACACATGGTGATATAATCAGCATGGGTAATATTCATCTTAAAATAGAATTGGATACATAACATGACGACACAACATGCCAGAATTGCGGTAATTGGGGGGAGCGGATTATACAATATGCCCTCCATCACCGATAAAACCGAAGTCATCCTTGAAACCCCCTTTGGCAAACCGAGCGCACCCATCGTCATAGGGACTGTGCAGGGAAAGCGTGTGGCGTTCTTACCCCGTCACGGCGTGGGGCATACTTACTCCCCTTCTAGTGTTCCCTATCGCGCCAATGCCTACGCACTTAGGATGCTCGGTGTGCGCTTTGTGTTGGGGGTCAGCGCGTGCGGTTCATTGCGAGAGTCTTATGAACCGGGCAACATCGTCATTCCCCATCAACTGTTAGACTTCACCAAACTATGGCGCGAGCGCACGTTTTTTGAGACAGGCATTGTGGCGCATGTTTCCATTGCTGATCCCTTCACCGCAGAATTGCGTACCCTGCTGTTTGAAGCTGTCCAAGCGGTTGGCGGAACAGTGCATCCACACGGCACCTATATCACCATAGAAGGACCGCGCTTCAGCACCCGTGCCGAAAGCCTAACCTACCGTCAATGGGGATGTGACATCATCGGTATGACCACCAGCCCAGAAGCGCAGTTGTGCGCAGAGGCACAAATGGCATACGCGGTTATGGCACACGTCACAGATTATGATGTATGGCGAGAAACGGGCGAAAGCGTCACCAATCAAATGGTCATTGAAACCATGAAGCGCAATTTAGGCTTGACTCAAAAAGCACTGCAAGTAGCCATTGACCAACTTGATGAAACCCTAGACTTACCCGTTCATCAGCAGTTGGAAACCGCCTTGTTGACCGCGCCAGAAGCCCAATCTGTTGAGCTAAGGGAGAAACTCTCTGCGATCTTCAGCACAGACTAATCACCCAAGTTTGCCTTCTTGGATAGAAACAAGCCTGTTAGGTTTGGCAACTGCCTTCATGCTGAGTAACGTTGTCTTCTGGTTGATGCTCAATGGATACAATCAGACTTTGCTATCCCTATTCGTTGCTTGGTTGGTATGTGTGGTGGGAGGGGGAATCTTGTTGCGTCGTACTTTACCCCTCCATGATCCTTTTTTGTTCCCGTTAGCCTGCTTGATGAGCGGTTGGGGATTACTAGCGATTTTTCGGATTAGTGTCTCCATGTCCATTCCGTTTGCCCTGCGTCAAGCACTGTGGCTATTCGTCAGCATGGGGGTGATGTTGGGAATCACCTATCATCATTACGCGCTGAAGTGGATACAAGCGTACAAGTATGTGCTGTTCTTTTCAGGATTGGGGTTGTTGCTGGCAACAGTCTTCTTGGGGACAAATCCTTCTGGCTTGGCATTTGCACCACGCTTGTGGCTTGGCTTTCGTCAAGTGTATTTTCAACCGTCTGAACCGCTCAAAATTATTTTAATCGCTTTTAGTGCCAGTTACCTGCGTGATTACTTGCACCATCCCAACAAGGCACTTAGATTCTTTCGTTTGGATTTAAGCATTTTAGGTCCTCCTAGTTTGATGCTGGTCTTCACGCTCGGATTGTTGGTGTGGCAACGTGACTTGGGCACCGCGATTGTCTTCTTTGTGGTGTTTTTGATTTTACTGTACACTGCCACCCATCGCTTGGAGTTGATCGCTATTGCGGTCTTCATCACCTTGATAAGTGGGTGGATAGCGTATGAGACGATTTACACCGCTCGCACACGCTTTGAGATTTGGCTCAATCCGTGGGGCGTGGCAGACACAAGCGGCTATCAAACAGTGCAAAGTCTAATAGCCATTGCCAGCGGTGGGCTATATGGTGCGGGCTTTTCATTGGGATTCCCTGATTATATCCCCGTCGCCCATTCCGATTTTATCTTTGCCGTGATCGCTGAAGAATGGGGCTTGTTGGGCGCGTTGGTGCTTCTGCTGTTGAGTTTGACGGTGGTGCTGAGGGGATTCAAAATTGCTCGCCAGCATGCCCACCATTCGTTTTATGCGCTGTTGGCAACGGGCTTGAGTGTTCTATTGGCGATACAAAGTTTATTGATTGTCGGCGGAATCATCACGCTCGTTCCTCTCACAGGCGTAACCTACCCATTTGTTAGTTATGGCGGAAGTTCACTCTTGACTTCATTCGTCGCACTTGGAATCTTGTTGAGGCTATCATCCACAGAACCGTTATGAAGCCCATCGAAAAAGCATTACGCAACCTCACATTTTTATTCATTGGTAGCTTTACCCTCTACATGCTGATGACCACCCAATTTGTTACCTTGCGTCGGTTGGAGTTGACCGAGCGCGAGGATAACCCTCGCCGTGTGGAGATAGAAAAGCGCGTGCAACGTGGGAGCATCTTTGACCGTCACGGCACATTGTTGGCATTCTCCAGCAGTGATACCCCGCGTGGCTATCAAAGGCGCACCTATCTTGAACCTGCTACCTATAGTTTGTTGGGCTATGCTTCGTATCAATATGGGGTGAATCGGATTGAAGCCCGTTATGATAGCTTGTTGATGAATGAGACCGAACGCCAAAGCCTTGCCCAAACCAGTTTGCTCAACTTACGTGAGGGCATTCATGTTCAACTGACGTTGGACGCAACTTGGCAATCGACGCTCTATGAGTTGATGCAAGGGCACGTTGGTGCGGGAATTGTGCAATCAACCCGAAACGGCAATGTTCTGGCGTGGTTAAGTCTCCCTAGCATTGACCCCAACACGTTAGATCAAAACTGGGAAGCCCTCACTGCTACGGAAAATGATCCCTTCTTTGATCGTGTCGCAGAAGGAAATTATCAACCAGGGGGAATGCTTCGTCTTCCCCTGATGATCTCCGCTCTGGTTGAACAGGTGAATTTAACCACCGTATATGAAGGAGCAGATCAACCCATTCAAGTGGATACCCTCGAACTAGGGTGTCTGGCATCCCCACCCACCAGCACCCTAACCTTGCTTGAGTCCTTCTATTGGGGATGCCCTGCGCCGTTCATCACCGCGCTTTCCGCCAGCTATCCACAACCGCTCATCAACGAACTAGAGTTGCTTCAACTTCATGAGCGCGTGCAACCATTTGCCCCTGACTATGCCCCTACCCCGATTCCGCGTCGGTTGGTGGAGTTATCGCCACAACGCCTGTTACATACCCTCAGCGGACAAGGCACACTGACCACCTCCCCACTCCACATGAACCGCCTGATGTCCGCTATCGTCCAGAACGGCAATGCCTATGATCCCGCATTCCTGCTGGCAACCTCTGCTGATATGGAAACGTGGCAACCCTTTTCCTCCTTGCAACCTTCACGAGCATTTTTGAGCGGGGAGAATGCTGTATTCATGCGCACCCAATTGAGCCAAAGTTTACAAAAAGGGGCATTACAATCGCTCAATTGGGAACTAGGCGCGGAGGTGGGCGGGATGAGTGGGATTGGGTACAGTGGCAACGCTAACTATGTTTGGTTTAGCGGATACGCCGTTGGAACGGATAGTGAGCCAATCGCCCTAACTTTGGTCATTGAAGATGAAACTGACCCGCTGGTCGTGGCGCAGATTGCTCGTGATTTCCTCGCCAGCATTCACACCTCGCCATAGTTTATTGCCGTGGCTGGGGGATTAGATGTAACTTACGAGACCACTTGGCGAAGCTACTGCCCAAATGCACATAAGACGGGCTAAGGTGTTCTTGGGTGGTAGCACTTTGTAAGGCATGCAAAAATTCCTGTGGCGTATCAAACGGGTGCAAGCGTGCCAAAGCCATTCCATATTCCTGTGGCAAATGCGCATCAGACCCCACCGTTCCCAGCAAGCTATGCTGTTTTGCAAATGCCTTCGCACGTTCATTGTAGCGATCAAACACACACCGCGCATTGAAGGTTTCGATGGCATCCACCTCATCAATGATCTCCAATAGATCATGTTCAAACCACGCGCCTTTACGTAGCTCATCAAATGGATGGGAGACGCTTATGATTGCCCCTTGCTCGCGCAGGGCACGGATGGTGTCTTTGGGTGTCAGCCCGGCGGGGATGGTCTCTTGCATAAAATAGCCGAGTAACTCCCCTTTGGTGGTCATGATTTCCTCCCCAACTATCACCAATTGTGGGGCGATCTTTTGGAATGCCAATGCCCCTTCGGCGGTGTTGTGGTCGGTGATGACAATCTTATCAATTTGGCGTTGCTGGCAAATACGTTGAATCGTCTCAAACTTAACTACAGAATCCTTAGAGTAATGCGTGTGGCTATGTAGCTCAATCGTCCACATGGAGGCTATTCCTTTGGGTGATCTAAACAAACGGCAAGGAACATCCGAAGGGACAGAAGTTTGCATGGACACCTTCGCATGTTGCAACCATAATTTAGCACAGAGTCTACTAACCGTGAACGTTGGTGAAACGTCAGGTCAAATCAACCATCTCATGTGCGACACTGATATGAACGTTTTATGATCGAAACTGACCGCTATGGTCAATCCTTTTGACTTTCCACAGGAGATTGATACTGTGTCTGAAAATAAACCCAAGCCTTCTAACCACCCCACAGAACCTCTTGACTATGAAGAGATTGCCCCCCCACCCAGCATCTTACGGTGGTTTGTTTTCGCTACCCTGTTGTTTCTGGTCTTGTTGGTTCTGGGGATTATCGGGGGAGGGTGGGCATTTCGAGAGGTTGTGCCACCTCGCTATCAGGTCTACTATTCTGACCAATTCCCCATCCTCAAGGTGTTGTTGCCACCACGTCCTGCTAACGATGCAGTTTTACCCACGCCCATCCCACAAGAGAATAGCATCTCCCTAGAGGAATTATTGGGTGCCCCCCTACAAACACCGACGATGGGCGGTCAAACGCCAGAACAAGTGGCAACGCTCCCCCCTACACAGATCGCCACTGCCACCCCCACCACCACACCAACCCCTCTCCCAACGGCAACTAGCCTTCCCCCCACCGCCACAACAGATGCTTCGGCTTTCAGTGGGGTACAGTTGGTTTCTTCCGTTCCTGCCAAAGCCCGCAATCACGGGTTTACCTACACCAAACAAACATGGAATAATTGTGGACCCGCGAATGTCACTATGTCGCTGAGTTACTTCGGTTGGTTAGAAGATCAAAGCTACGCACAAAACTATTTACGGGGCAACCGTGAAGATAAAAACGTTTCTCCCCATGAGATTGAAGCCTTCGTCAACAGCCAGACCGGGGTGAACGCCGCCTATCGGATTGGTGGTTCGGTTGAGCTATTGAAGCAGTTGATCGCTGGGGGATTCCCCGTGATGATTGAGCTAGGTTATGCGCCAGAAGGCAATGACTGGCTTGGGCATTATCAGACGCTGGTGGGCTATGATGACTCGATTGGCTCGTTCTATGTGATGGATACCTACATCCCAAGCACAGACGGATTAGCCGTCCCTTATCTTGAGTTGGATCGTAACTGGCAGGCGTTCAATCGCACGTTGATTGTGTATTTCACCGATGAACAAGAAACCACCGTGAAGAGTCTTTTAGGGGACTTGGCTACTGCTGAAGGTGGCTATCAAAAAGCGTTGGAAACCGCCCAACGAGAAGCGC
>JBMOEO010000062.1:0-22856 GCA_049318945.1 Phototrophicaceae bacterium
ATGAGGTGGACATCATGGAAGGTGCAAACCTCACCGAGCGCAGTTTAAGCAAAGCCATGAAGCGGCTTGTCACTCAAAAGTATGTCACGATGGATGCTTCTGATCGGACATATCAGTTAACTGAAAAAGGATTGAACGTGATGAGTGAGTTAGCGGAGTATGACCGCGAGCGTGGTCATACCGATAGGCTTGCTCATCACGATGAAGCAGACGAGCCAGAGCGCGTCAGCAAGCAACACTACCGCTTGCAGATGGTTCTAGCAGAGCCGTTGATCGTCGGAGAGCAGGTGGCGGTTTACGCGGGGGCAACGCCCTCCCGTCCCGATTATCGCTCCACGTTGGTTTTACGCCTTTCTGCCATTCATGCCACCGTTCAATCCCCTGCAGAGCAAATACTGGATCCCAACACTTCCGCTACACAGGTGATGTTCTACATCACCCCCGAACGTTTCAAACAAGCACGCTTGCGCCTAGAGGCATACTACGTGGATGATCTCTCTGGCGATTGGTTTTTAGCAGGTGGGATGTATTTTGATACCAACCTTGCCCTAGCCGATGCAGACGTTCAGGGTGAACTTGTAACCTATGGCACACAGATAGCCGTATAACTTGAAGGATGTAGCTCATTACCATGACCATCATTAGCAAAAAACAAGACCTCATCAATCCAACCGATGCACAAATGCGTTGGCCCCGTCGCACGCTTTACCGTCGCTTTTGGCGTTTTTTGATGCGCCTCTTCTTCACCTTCTTTGTGGATTCCAAAGTTAGCGGGCGCAAGAACTTCCCCAAGCTGGCTGACGGTCCTGTTATCTTGGTGGCAAACCACACCGGCATTTTAGAGGTGGCAATGATGCAAGCATTCGCCCCCTATCAAATGGAATTTCTGACAACGGGTGATGTTCCGCTTGAACCGCGCGTAGCGTGGATGGCAAACTTCTATGGCTTCATCCCCGTCAAGCGTGGAAGCATTGACCGCAAAGCGATGTCTTTGGCGGTGAGTGTGCTTTCACAAGGGGGCGTAGTGAGTTTGTTCCCACAAGGTGGCATTTGGGATACGAAGGTTAGTGATGTCCATACTGGGGTGACATGGTTGAGCCAAAAGGGCAAGGCAGTTGTCGTGCCGATTGGCTTCGGTGGGGCACGCAGTGGCTTGACCAAAGCGTTGAAGTTCCAACGCCCAACCGTCATCATGAATGTGGGCACGCCCATTGAGATTGCTCCCGAACAGTTGGAAGGCTTAAGCCGTAAAGAGACGCTCATCGCCCATACCAAACACATCATGGACGCGGTGTATGAAGTGATCCCCCAATCAGAAAAAGAACAATGGCATAGCCTTGCCGAAGAGAACTTTGAGCTACAGGTGGAGCTACAAACTGCTGACGGTAGCCCCGTCCACGAAGCCACGCCCATGCTTGAACATGCAGAAAAGGCGAGCAAGTTCTTCCATCGCCCACAATTACTAGATGCCATGCACCGTAACTTGGCGTTGCCGGTGGGTGTCTTGGAAAACCTGCATAGTGTGGGAGATGCTCGCTCCATTGCCGACGCGCTAGAGCATGTGGTGCGCTATGTGAAAGTAGAAAACCCCTACTTCTTGACCTATCGCTTTGGCAATGAAGAGGGGCACGCCATGCGCACCGCGCTAGAAAGCCTGCAAAACATGGCACGCTGGGCACAGCGACAAGGCTACAAGTTGCGCATCAAACCCATTCGCCGTTATCGCTACATTGGGCAAGAACACCTCATCATTCAAGATATGCCCGACCGCGTGGCAGACCTCTAGGCATCCCTCGTCTATACCCCATATCACCGCGTATCACGGTTCTATCCATTGTCCCCCTCAGCACCAATAGCGTGCGAGGGGGTAGGATATGTTTGCCTATCCCCCATCCAATGCCATACTCTTTTATGAGATCGCTGTTGAGGGATGGGAGGCGAGCTTTGGACTTGTGCAATCATAACAATCTTTTAAGGTCGTGATAAACTTTTGTTCTACTGCACACCAACAATGGAAGCGATTCCATAGCACAGATGAGCGTTTCAAGACACCGTTCAACCCATCTTGAACCTTTAAGACCCCTTAAAAACTGCACAAGCAATTTGGTCATTGTGTTTATTAAATCATTAGCAATTTCTTGACAATGGGATAAGGAATGGTTATTGTTTAGACATGATGAAAAATAAAAGTTGTGTAGCAAAAACTAGATTAGTGCATTTCTTAAAATAACTTTTATTTCCTCGCTACACAACGCAGACTTTCTAACACCCCAGCGATGGGGTGTTTTGCATTCATGACCAAGTTGTGACACAATAAACTTAATCTTGTTTTTTTAATCCGATGAAAAAGAATATGTGGCTTGACTCTGCTGTTACACACGTTTCTTCCATCACACCTGATGATCTCATCAATAGTCTATCGTTTTCAGAAGTGGCATGGGACACCACCAGCCACACCTTAGTATGGCAAGAGAACCGCAAATCTGGGGTTGCGCTGGTTGCCCAAACCCGTAGCGAAAACCCACGCGACCTCGTGCGCGATCTGCGCATTGGGGGCGGGATTGGCTATGGAGGCGGAGGCTTCACGGTTGGGAGCGGGCAAGTGGTCTTCGTGCAGGACGGCACACAACTGTATGCCATGCCTTTACGAGGGGGCAAGCCTCGCCCGATCACCCCATCATTTGGGCGCGTCGCCTCCCCTGTCATCTCCCCCGATCATCGTTGGGTGTTATACATCCATGAGGACAACGGGCAACAATCATTAGCCGTCACCCCGTTGGATGGCAAAGAATGGGCGCATCAACTGTTGAAGGGGCATGATTTCATCATGCAACCCACATGGCATCCTAACGGCAAAGAGATCGCCTGCATCACGTGGGATGCCCAACACATGCCATGGCAAGAAGCGCGGTTGCATCGGCTTTTGTTGGGCACGGGTGAACCGCATGTCATCGGCACACACACATTCCCCATGCCCCATCCCGTCGCCACCTTCCAACCGTGCTATTCCCCCGATGGTGAATGGCTTGCCTATGTGAGTGACCAAGACGGATGGTGGCGCGTGTATGTCTACAACCTGACCACCCACGCCACCACCTGCTTAACCGCCCACGATGACGCGGAATATGGGATAGCCGCTTGGTTACAGTCTATGCGCACGTTGGCATGGCGCACCGATAGCACCGCCCTATACGCTTTGCGCCATCACCAAGCACAAGTAACGTTGGTGGAACTCTCCCTGCAAGGGCACGACATCCGCCCTGTTGATGGGCTACAAGCGTATCGTTATCTCGAACAGTTGGCGGTTTGTCCGTTGGATGATACCGTCGCACTCATTGGTGGGCACAGCACCTTGCCTGAACAAATCATCACATGGCAACCCACACAACCCACCCCGTTAATCAATCGCTACAGCGCACTGGAACATCACCCGTCGGATGCGTTTGTCAACGCGCAAGATGTCTTGTGGAACGCGCCCGACGGCACGCCCTTACATGGGTTGCTATACCTGCCCAGACACCAGAACACGCTCCCCCCTCTACTGGTTCAAGCACATTCCGGACCCACTGCGCAAAAGTTTCACCGCTTTGATGGTGAGGTACAGTTTCTGGTGGCGCGTGGCTATGCCGTCTTGCAAGTCAATTATCGTGGGAGCATAGGGTATGGGCGGGCGTTCCGCATGGCATTGGCTGGGGAATGGGGAATAGTGGACGCGCTGGATTGCATGAGCGGGGCACAGCATCTCATTGAGCAAGGGCTGGTGCATCCGCACCGCGTCGCCATTATAGGAAGCAGTGCGGGGGGATACACCGCCTTACAATGCCTGATGCAATTCCCAAGCCTGTTCAAGGTGGGCGTGGTGCGGGCGGCGGTGTGTGACCACTTCATGACCCAAGAACACACCCACCGCTTTGAAGCACGCTATAATGATTTTCTACTGGGAGCATTACCTGACCACGCCGCAACATGGTTTGCACGTTCTCCCTTGCGCCATGCCGACCAACTCCACAATCCCCTAGCGATCTTTCATGGGAATCAGGATACGGTTGTCCACTTTGAACAGGCAGAAGCGGTTGCCCAGTCCCTCAAACGACGGGGCATTCCCACCCTATACAAAGTCATGGACGGGGCAGGGCACAGCTTCCGCAAGCCAGAACATCTACAAGACTACTTCAATACGATGCACCAATTTCTGCAATTTCATTTGGTTTATGGGGTACAAGGATGACACTCAACTTCGATTGGAGAACTTTCTTAAGCGATCAACCCAACCCTGCCACCCATCCCAACATGGAGCAACTCTTACAAGCGTTGTTGGAGGATGCCACATTGTTGGAGCAGGTGCTGTGGGCGGTGGTAGATCCGATGAATGGGCATGCCCTCCGTACACAAGTGGGATGGGTTTTGGGCACGCTGGGCACCCCCCAGATCGTGCAACAACTTGTGCAATGGTTACAACATCCTGATGCAAAAACGGTCTCCTATGCCGCCTACGCCCTCAGCATCCTCAAGAATCCGAACGCGCTAGAGGTACTCATCGAAGCCACACGCTCCCATGATGATCTCACACGGCAACTTGCCACTGGCTCAATCGGCAATCTAAAATCCACACAAGCCATGCACGTTCTAGCAGAACTCACCCAAGACCCTCACTTATGGGTACGCTCTAGCGCAGTGTGGGCACTGGGTGAAATCGCCAATCCGTCGTGCATCCCCGCCTTGGCGCATGCCTTGCATGATGAAGACCAACACGTCACCATTCTAGCCATCGCTTCTTTGTCAGAGATTGGCACGCCTGAAGCAGCAGAAACGCTGGTTGATTTCATCCTCAATGAAGGGGATACGCTGATACAGCGGGAAAGTGCCGGGGCATTGGTGCAGATGGGCGCGGTGGCGGGGCTTGCCACCACGCGCTTATTGCGCTCGGAGCGCGTTTCCTTGCGAGAACTAGGCGCGACGGTCATGAGTTGGATTTATGATCCTAGTTTGCTCCCTAGTTTGATTGACGCGCTTTCCGATAGCAGTGCTTACGTCCGTGAACAAGCGGCACGTGCATTAGGTAGGATGAAGGACACTCAAGCTATTGCCGCCTTACAAGAGCGGTTAACCGATGAAAGCGAGGCAGTACGCCGCGCTAGTGAAAGTTCACTCAAGAAGCTGGGGTATCGTGGCTATGTGTAACTGTACAGATCTAATGCAATCCCTCGCCCATTTGATTGACCCGCTACAGGTGCAACAAGGTCTTTTAGACTTGTCGCACTTGGGCTGTCAAGCCGAATTGGCAACACAATGTGAACTCATCCAACATGATGAAATGGGGGTGCGGATGAATACCGCCATCGTGATGGGCACGCAACGCATCGGTGAGGCACTGCCCACGCTCTATGAACAATTCATGCGCGACGAAGACGAGCAAGTGCGCTATGTGATTGCGTTGGCACTTTTGCGGTATAATACTCAAGCTACCCATGACTTCTTAAGCCGATGTGCCCAGCATGAACGCGAGGACATCCGACGGGCTGCACATTCAGCATTGCGTGCCTTGCCCTATCAATTGACTTAGGCATGGTTGTATTGGGTAGCGTTTATCCCTTTTTAGATGAGAGAATATCCTTATGAACCTGACGGCAATCCTAATTGGCATCATTCTGCTTTATGTGGGTGGCATCGCGCTGGTGGCAAGCATCAGCAAACTAGGGCAGATTTACCGCATTCCAGAGTTCATTGTTGGTTTCACCTTCATCACCCTGGTCACAGCCAGCCCGGAGATCATGGTCGCCCTACAAGCCGGGTTAAATAACGCGGGGCAGTTGGTCATGGGGACAGTGATTGGCTCAAACATCCTCAACATTGGGCTAGTGTTAGGCTTGACCAGCGTGATCTATGGGGGCTTTCCCATCTCTTCCGTTTTGGTGAGGCGGGGCATCCCCCTGATGGTGGCACTATGTTTCTTGAGCTTTGGCATCCTGTTCATCTTCGGGATGAATCGTTGGGTGGCGGTGATATTCATCATTGGGTATCTGATCTTCAACTTGGTCATGCTCCAACTCATCCGTCAGGACAACCATCTTCAACAACAGATGACCCAAGAAATGCGCCCCATCTCCCTTGAGGGAATCATCACCACAGACAAACTTCTAGCGGATGATCCTAAACTCACCAAGAGCAAAGTTGCCCCACCCAAGACGTGGCTGGAGGTGGTGCGCTTGATTGTGGGTATCATCACCTTAGTCATTGGCGCACGCTTGATTGTCCTAGAGGCATTGAAGATGGCGGAAACGCTGGGGGCAAATTACAGCATCATCGGGGTGACATTCGTTGCCTTCGCCGTGGTGTTGCCGGAGATCATCACCATCTTTGCGCTGGATTCCAAAGAAAATTCAGATTTGTACTTTGGCAATTTGATGGGATCAAGCGTGGCAAATATCTTGTTGGTGGTGGGCATCACCGGGTTGATTCACCCGTTTGAGGTGGATAGACACCTGTTGTACTTTGAGTACCCTGCTATGCTCTTCTTGATGGTGTTGATGATTCCAATCGGGTTTGATCGACGCTTCTCGCGCTTTGAGGGCATGATGAACGTTGGGTTGGTGGTGTTGTTTTTCGTGGGAGTATTTACGCTCTAGCGCGGTGGGGTCAGGTTGTGTTCGGCTTAAAGGATACAGCCCCCCGACCATTACGACAGACCGAGGTTGCTTCACCATTATAGGGGATGTGCTTAGTGTGTATGCCTAAGCTAGAAAATCATCACCAAAATTGAGGGAACTGCTAAAAAGAACAACATGCTTACCGCACTAGAAATAACAAAAGCCGCCTGATAAGTCTTGTTAATGTCGTTCATGTAAACCTCCAACTCATTTATTGGATGCGCCGAAGCCACTTTCGTAACCCCACCGCACATTTTCTGCTGTTACAACTTGATAACATTCTAACGTTTTACCAATGATTTACAAGTCTCAAAAAAACGTTTTCTAGATTTCTTACCATTTTCATATTCCCCCCTCCCAACATGAACCGTTGGAAAAGGGGGGAAGCCACATGACTAGGAAGCGGTAATGACATCCATCCCCATATAGGGACGCAATACATCCGGCACAATCACGCTCCCATCCGCTTGTTGATACGTCTCTAAAATGGCGATCATCACGCGCGGGGTTGCCAAGCCACTCCCGTTGAGGGTGTGGACATATTCATTCTTTTTGCCCCCCTCACGCTTAAAGCGAATGTTGGCACGACGTGCTTGGAAGGCTTCGGTATTGCTACAAGAGCTAACCTCAAGCCACTCTTCAGAGCCGGGTGCCCAAATCTCAAGATCATATTTCTTGGTGGCAGAAAAGCCCAAGTCCCCTGTACAAATTTCGAGACGGCGGAAGGGCAACTTCAACGCGCGGATGATGTCTGCCGCCGCTTCAGTCAACGATTCCAACTCGGCATAGCTTGTTTCGGGCGTGGTGAACTTATACATCTCCACCTTCTCAAACTGATGTACGCGCTTGATACCGCGCGTATCGCGCCCTGCGCTTGCTTGCTCACGGCGGAAGCATGGGGTGTGCGCGGTGTAATAAAGGGGCAATTGTGCCTCGTCTAAAATTTCGTCGCGGTGCAAATTGGTGAGCGTCACCTCAGAAGTGGGGATCATCACCAAGTCAGCATCCTGATCTTTGTAGACGGTATCAGCAAACTTGGGCAATTGGGATGATCCATACAACATCTCTGGCAACACCATATAGGGCACATAAAATTCCACGAAGCCCTTTTCGCGTGCCTTATCCAAGAAGAAGCTAATCAAGGCGCGTTGTAAGCGCGAGCCAACCCCACGCAAGACATACCCACGTGAGCCGTGCATGCGCACCCCACGCTCAAAGTCAATGATGCCTAACTCAGTTGCCAAGTCCCAGTGGGGCTTAGGGGTGAAGTCAAATTGGCGCATCTCCCCTTCGGGTTGCCACGGAATATTTTGCTCATCGCTTTCACCGCGTGGCGTGCTTTCGTGAGGCACGTTGGGAATCCAATCCATGTGGTGGTTGAGTTCCGTTTCAACCGTGCGGATGTCATCTTGATAGGCTTCGTAGCGGTCGCCCATTTCCTTGAGGCTGGCGATGAGGGCATTCATGGCAGTTTGTACATCGTCTGCGCTGGGTGTGAGGGTGTCTGCCCCATTGCCTGCTAGGTACGCATCCGCCTGTTCATAATTCCCGTGCTGGATCGCTTGGGTGGCGGCGTGCATCAACGCGCTCTTGTGGGCATCCGATAGGGTTTTGTTGCCACGTAAGCCCCCCATGTTCTTGTTGAGTTTATTGCGGGAAGATTGCAACGTTTCCGCAAGCGTCAATAATTCGCGGCGACGGCTATCTAGTTCAACCACACGGTCAATGCGTTGTTCAGCTTCACTATCCTGAAGCAATAGCATCTGCTCTTTGACCCATGACGGGTTGCTACGGATTAGGGCAATATCAATCATCGTTGGTCATTCCTTATGAAGAGTTGGTTTGGATGGGTTCGCAAGCCCACTAGGATATTGGGTTTATGGTAGCATAAAATGGCGTGGTTGGGGTATCTCGGTTTGGCAATGTCTAAGGGGAGGGGGATCACCAAACCGAGTCAGTCTGTGGGGAAGGGTGGGTTACGGTTGGGGGTGGCTACTGGTCATTGTCTTGCATGTTCAACACCCCGGTTTGGATGAACAACGCCTTCTTCAAGTTGGGTAGCGTGTAATCAAACCCACACGACACAAAGAAATTTTCGCTATGGGTGATTGCCATCACCTCTAGGATATTTTGCGATTGGGCATATTGAACGCACGCATCCACCAGCTTCTTGCCGATCCCTTGATTGCGTGCGGATTCTGCCACACACAAGCTACGTACTTCTGCCAGCTTCCAATTGAAAATCTCTAAGGAAACACACCCCACAATTTCACCGTTTTGTTCCGCCACAAAAAACGTTTCAATCAAGGTGGATAGCTCTTGTAACGTGCGTGGCAACACCTCACCATTCTTCACAAACGAATGAATGAGGGCGGAGATGCTTTGAAGATCAGCATCTGTGGCACGGCGAATAACGGTTACGATTTGTTGTTCTTGCGTTGCCATACGATGAAATTCCCAATCTGCGTTGTGCGCTCATAGTTAAAAATCAACCAGTCTTGCAATGCTTGATATTCATTGAGCAGAGTAGCCGAATCAGCATCACGCCCTGTTACCCATGGCATGTAGTCTGCTTGCAATACCAAGACATAAGGGGGCAAACTTGCCCACAAAACATCAACGTTCTCTTGCTTCCATTCAGGAGGATACCATGCCCCCACTAAAGGGAACTGAAAGATAAAGCGTGTTGCGGGGCGGAGTTGACTGAGGTAGTAAATTTCTGGGCGAAACCCCCAGATATACAGTGTATCCGTCGGGGGCACACGCTCCCGTAGCCAGCGTGCCATCGCCAGCGATTCACTGGCAACGTATTCCCCACCGACAAAACGCTGTAGGTAGGTTTCTTTTGAGATTGCGCCAATGAGGTACGGGTAAGCCGTACCCCATGTTGAGAAGGTTAAATGTGCTAACGCCACCACAATAGGAATTATCGTGGTATAGACTGGCAACCACCCCGGCAGATGTCCCCTCGTAAAGAGTTTTAGACAATGGGTGATGACTTTTTTTAACGCATGGGTGCTACGTAACACCAGCGGTGGTAGCATCGGTAGCCAATGATAGTCATAGCCTTTTGCTTGAACTAGCATTGCTAACGTACATCCAATAAGCCATAGGTCAATCATACTCCATTTGTGTCGAATTGTCACGAGGAGGTTCTGCAAAAATGGAGATGATTTTTGCCCTGAACGCCAAAGATAACCAAGCTGTAACATTACCCCTAGCCCGATCAAAACCACCAAACCCCACCATTGTGCCCAGCGATTGCGCCCATAGTGCGCCATATCCCGCCAGAAGATTTGCCAGTCATAGCCTTGTGCGGTATAGCCCCCCGTTGTTTGAACGCTAATGACCCATTCTTCAAACGCGCCCATCCGCCACAACGCAACCATGCCCAGCATACCCACCAACGTCACCGCGCCAACAAACGCGATGGCATTGCGCCAACTCCAGCGCGGTTGTAGCCATGCCGTCCCCAACGCCACCGCCCCCACAAACAAGATGAACGGGTACTTGAACCATAGCGCGATCCCACACAATAGCCCCGCCCCCAACGCCCACCCCCACCTGCGCGAGGAAGGTTGCTCATCATCGAGCCGATCATCGAGCAGGTGGAACAAACACCAAACCGCCAAGACCATCACAATGCTGGCAATGCCATCATTTTGGCTAAGCGTCCAAAAGTCCTCGCTGAAATAGCAGGCGGCATACACGGCAACCGCCCATAAACCTGTCAGGCGATCCTCCAAGCGTCGGGCAATGCCATACAGTCCCCATGCCACCAACGGAAAGGTGAGCAAATCTAACGCGCGAATGGCGAGGGCGTTTGCGCCAAACGTGCGAATCATCAGCGCATAGGTGTAGAAGATGGCAGGGGGCTTAGGATTCCACAAGTCACGATAGGGCACGCCTCCCCATAAAATCCCTTGCGCGATGGTAGCAAATTCGCCTTGATCGCGTCCAAGTGGGTAGGTGAGGATGGGGCTTGCCAAGATCACAATCAAGCCAACCAGCCCCAACCACGCATAGAGAGCGCGTCGGGATGCGGTCTTCATGGCAAGTAGCCCAAGGCACGCGCCACCAATATTGCCACCGTAGCAAACAAGCCCAGCATGATCCAAGCGAACAGTTGCCCGCTTTCTTGGCTCGGTTGCAAACCGCTTTGCTCCACTGTCACTTCACCGGTGATGTAATGAACGTGGAAGTCAAGGTTAACGCGCCCTTTGGTGAGCCGTGCCATGTAGTCGGTATGTGTCACCAACACCCAGCCACGCTCCTCTGCTTCCCAATCTTCGCCAAGCCGCGCCATGATTGCCTCGCGCAGGCGTTGCTTTGCTTCTTCCGCTGGTAAAATGGTAGGTGGGTTGGTAGACACTAACGATTCCTGTATAGTCAGGTTGTAAGATTATCGGGTACACTAATTCTACCAGTTCATCAACGATCAATTCAATCAGGATGATAGGTTCTTTACATGGATTCAGCAGGAAAATCATGAACTTATTCATTAGTTATGCCTATCCCGATAAACAACGTGTTGAAAATCAACTCATTCGTGTGTTACGCAGCGGCGGACACACCCCCCATTATGACCTCAACCTTGTCGTTGGGAAGAACTGGCAACAAGCCCTGTTTGAAGCCATCGGGCGTTCTGATGCTTTTATCTATGTGATTAGCCCCGCCTCGGTTGACTCTGAGTGGTGCCAATGGGAATATGCCAGCGCGGTACGCTTGGGCAAGCCCATCATCCCGGTGATGATTCGCAACACCAAGCGGATGCCCAGCGATCTTGCGCAAGTGCAATATGTAGACTTCACTAAGGGGGCAACCGGACAGGCGACGGCTCGCCTCTTGAATGGATTGAATACGGTTGCGACTATCTTGGGTGGGCAACTAAACGACATGGCGGATGCCTCCATTGTGGCAGGCAACATCGCCAACATCCCCACCGCCCCCACCTTCCCGATGGGCATTCCAGCCTATGGCATGGGCAAAAAAATACCCCTCAACTTGAATGATGAGCAAGCATGGTGGCGCACCTCGTGGGGCATCGTTAGCATCATCACGCTATTGTTCTTGCTTGTTGGCTTGGGCGTGGTGGTCATCAATAGCAACTTCACCCAAGTTGCCACGCCGATAGCACAACGCCCCAGCGCAACTCCCCTGCCTCCAAGCCCAACACCCACCCCCACAGATACCCCCGTCCCCAGCGTAGAGCCTAGCCCCATTCCCACCCAAGCCACGCCCGACGAAGCACCCACCGAAACCACCGATGAAGCAACGGACGAAGCAACGGATACAGTTCAAGCCACGCCAACCGTGCTTGTGTCCGCCACCTCGTTCTCCCCAACAGATGTTCCCACGCTTGAACCCAGCCCAACCGCCATCCTATCTGTGCCCAACCCAACCACCCCGCGCGTTGAATTGCGCGTGTTAGAGGCAGGCGTGAATTTACGCAACCTGCCCTACGGTCCCGCGCAGAGCGTGCGCGTTGACTTCGCCGGCAACGGGAAGATCATCCCTATTCTAGGGCGTAATGAGACGGGAGATTGGTATTCGGTGGAGTGGCTCAATCAGCAGTTGTGGATTTATGACAGTGGGATAGGCTTTGAGTTGTTGGTGGATGGAGAGGTGGCGGACGATGCCACTGCGGATAGCTTTATCGCTGTGGTGGCAACGCCCGAACCGCCCAACTAATCCGACGGGGGCGGTGAATAAGCACGCCGATACAGTGGGGGGAGCGTTAGCGCGGCGGTGCTGGCGACGGAGAGGATGAACATCCCGTTCACCAGCCATGCCCCCCCCAGTGCCCCATAGCGTGGGATGAGCACCCACCCCACTAGCCCACCGATCACGATGGTGACAACCTTACTTAGGGTGATTGCCTCCATCACATCAAAGGCGCGATACAACGGACCCAACACTCCGCCCACCGTAGAGACAATGCCGAACACACTTAGCCACAAAATCACCCGTTCTGCCCCCACCCACTCCGCGCCCAACCAACGCATCAAGTAGGGCACTGCCAACGCGAAAGCCACATAAAAGCCTGCGCTACCGATCAGCAAGGTGAGCATCACCCGTAACAGGTTGCGCCACAATTTCAAAAATTCCCCACGCCCAATGGCAAGCGGAATCACTGCTTGCAAGTTCTCAAACAAGGCAGAGGTGAAGAAGGTCGTCTGACGAATCAAGTTAAGGGCGAAGGTCAAAATGCCAGCGGCTTCTGTTCCGCCTAGCGTGCCCACCAATTGCACCGGCAACGTGATGAAAAGCTGGGCGATGTTTTTATCTAGCGCGTTCAACACGCCAAACCGCCGATACCCTGCCACGCTGACGGTCATGCTCCCCTGTGTGATCTCCCCCAGCGAGGGGAAAGCAAACGCGGTAGCATGGCGCAATCGCTGGTACAAGATCAACCCCACTACCACCGTCACGCTACCGTGTGCAAGGCGTGCCAGCACCAATGCAGACGCGCTGGGATGAACCCATACGGCAACGATCATCAAGATTGCCAGCGTGAATTGGTCAAGATATTGATAGAACGCCCACCAACGCATCAAGCGACGACTGGTTAAGGTGATGCCCACCAGCGCGAAGATCAGTTGCGTGGGATAGACCACCGTCATGACCCCTGTCCAGTAGACAATGTAGGGCGCATCCGCATAGAACCAACGCACCAACAAAGGGGATGCCAAGCAAAACAACGCCGTCCCCCCCAAGCAAAACCACACCGTCACGCGCCAATAAATCTGCATGACTTGTAACAAGGTGGGTTGGTCATTTGCCCCAACGGCTTCGCTCATCAGGGTGGTGGCACTGGGGATAATCCCGGTGAAGTTCAAGAATTGCCAAATGCCATACAGCGAGACGATCAACCCCCAAACGCCATACTGCTCTAGGCTCATGACCTTGACGATGATGAGCGAGCTGGCAAGGCTAGAGGCGGTTACGCCCACCTTGCTAATTTGCAAGATGAGCGTATCCCGCACGAACTTTCGCTTTAGAAAAGATTGCAGGCGATTCATCAGGCAGGGCTGAAACGATTCAAACGGAAGGGTGACACGTCAAACGTGGTGCGCCCGTGCAAGGTCAACTCCGCCGCGGCAAGCCCCACCGCAGCGGAGTGCTTGAATCCGTGCCCCGAACATGCCGAAACCAACAAGACGCGCTCGCTTTCAGGATGCCAATCTAAAATGAAATGGTCATCAGTCGTCATGGTGTACAAACACGCGGCACTGTGCAAGCAATTCCGCTTGATGCCGTGTAGGTTCTTGCTGGCGTGGGTGTGGTAGAAGGACTCAATTTCCTCTTCAGAGACAGTGCGGTTCACGGTGTGGGGGGAAGTCGTCTCGATGAATTGCTCGGTCAGCATCTTGATTGCTGGCAACCCACCTTCAATGTGGGTGAATACGGAGAAGAAATCCTCCAACTGATCCCCAATCCAAATGAGGAAGGGGAAGCGTCCAAAGCTGAAAGCAGGCAAGTCCTCCACCTCAAACCAGAACAAGGTTTGTCGCAAGACGGTGATGTGTTCTGCTACGCTGGGGGGCACACATTCCGAAAACCATGCACCGCTTGAAATCACCAAGCGATCAGCATGATAGGTATCGTGCGCCGTTCGCACCGTCACCCCATCTGGCGTGTAGTGATAGTCCAGCATCGGCTCATTCATGCGCAACGTTGCCCCTAGTTGTTGGGCAACTTGAAGCTGAAGCGCAACCGCACGATGGGGCAAGACCAACCCTGACGACGGTTCATAGTAGGTATCCATGTGATTGGGTAGGTTAATCATCGGGTGACGTGCCCGAACGGTGGGTGCGTCAAGCAATTCGTGTGGGATGTCATACTGATTAGCAAGCGTTGCAGTGGCTTGAACAAAGTTCGATGTCCCATGAAAAGAGGTTTTACCATCACGGGGACACATGATATAGCCGCCCGTCTCATAGAAAACGGATTGTTCGGTACGGGCTTCTAGGTCACGCCAGATGGCATGGCTTCGACGTACTAGGGGGATGTATGCTTCGCCCTCTCCCACAGCAAGGCGCGTGATGCGCGTTTCTCCATGCGAAGACCCCATCTCATGCGGGGGATGAAACCGATCCAGCCCCAAAACTTTCGCACCTTGTTGTGCCAATTGATAGCTGGTTGCGCTCCCCATTGCCCCCAGCCCCACCACAATCACATCATAATGCACAGTCATCTCAACAATCTTTCATTCAAGAAATTGTTTTTCAGGAATACAAAACGGGCGAGGAAACCCTCACCCGCTGATGGATTGTAACATATTGGGGGATGGATAGACTATTCTGCCTTGTAGTTGAGCGCGTCGTAGCCCATACCCGTGTTGAAGAATTCGGCATTGAAAGGAGTATCAACGGTCAAATCTACCACTTCGCCACCAGCATAGGTGATGAGTTCTTTGGAGACATGATCTAAACGTTGTTGACCCTTTGCCATCGCATAATCGGAAGGAACTTCTTCTTCAATGAAGATCGCATCAAAGGGGCATTCAGGAACGCATGCGCCACAATCAATGCAGGTTTCAGGATCAATGTAGAACCAGGGCCATTCAGCTACGGGTTGTCCGGGGATGATACATTCAACAGGACAAACGTCTACACATTTGCCATCGCGTAAGCATAAACTCGTAATAATGTGTGCCATTTCATGAACCTCTTAGGTGTGTGATGCCGTCTAATGAATATGACTATAGCAAAAGTTAATCGCATTTGATGTGACTTTTGTTGGATTTGAAAAAAGTTTTTCCATTCTGTAGATTAATGTTTCATGTGCAGAAACAAAATCATAAACCCATGTTAAACCTTTGTGGCGTGATAACTGCTACACAATCCAAACACCTGCTTTCATGCTGTATGGAAGTTTTTGATGTCTACCCCAACATTTGTACTATAACCAATCGCATGAGCAATTTCCCAAAGTTAAGGGCGAGAGATATCTTGCAAGCCAAGTCGTGCCTCGTAATCGTGACGTGCCGTTTCCACATCTTGCCAGTACAATTCAGCCCAGTCTTTGATAGCCACTAACAAGGGGATCAGGCTTTGTCCCAGTGGGGTCAGGCGGTATTCCACCATCGGTGGCACGATAGCATAGACCTTGCGCGTAATCAAACCATTGGATTCCAGGGCACGTAAGGTTTGTGTCAACATCTTCTTAGAGATACCTTCAATGCTACGCAACATCTCGTTATAACGACACATCTCATTCTGTGCCAGCATGACAATAACAAGTGTCACCCATTTATCAGCGATCAGTTCCAAAGCATGGCGAGAGGGACAATGGGCACTTAGTGTACTACCTTGCATGATGAGATTCCTTTTTGCTTAGGGCACCAAAAAGTGCCTATGAAACAAATTAGTGCCTACTTTTGTTTTGAGCGATTATTCGCTATGTTGAATCTATCGTATCATAAAACACTGCTACACAAAGGATTAACACTATGTTCTACAAACAGTTTATTAAGCAGTATGCCATTGCTCTGTTGAGCCTGAGTACCCTAACCATTGCACTCGCCCAGGATGCCGAAGTTGTTATTGAAAAAAGCGGGTTTTTTCCAGAGAGTGTAGCCATTGCAGATGGCGTGTTATATACATCCAATTTTGCCAGTGGGGAAGTTCTAGCCATCAACATGGAAGATGGTAGTAGTAGTGTGTTGGCAGAAGCCCAAGAAGGTAAGGCTGGTTGGGGACTTTATGTCGATGAATCGACTGGTGTTCTGTTCTCCTGCGTAGCAGGGCTAGGCGAGCCTTTCGGAGGCGTTGCCCCCACCACTCCTAATGATGTCAACGTCTATAGCTTGGAGACAAGTGAACTGCTGGAGAATTGGCAGCTTGAAAGTGGAATCGTCTGCAACAGCATCACTATAGGTGGCGATAACACCGTCTTCATTAGCGACATTGTAACACCACAAATCATCAAGTTGGACACCGAAACAGGTGAGGCGACTGTCTGGAGTAAAGAAGATGACTACGCCGTCGAGGGTGGCTTTGGTATTTCGGGACTGGTGTGGGATGGCGCAAGTAGTTTGTATGCTGTCGCTAATGGTAGTTTGTTCCGTGTAGATATCAATGCAGATGGTAGTGCCGCCCCTGCGGTGAAGATTGCCCTGATGGATGCCGATGGCGAAACAGAAGCATTGGCTACAGATGGACTGGTATGGGTTGCCGATGGCGTGATGGTGGGTACTGAGAATGACGTTTTCGCCCCTGGTGCAAATGGTCGCGCGTTGCGTATCACCCTGCTTGAAGATGATAGTGCCGTCGTAGATACGATCGCGCAAGGTTTGTCTGATCCTTCTGCAATTACCGCTGTTACTGATAAAGAAGGACAGCAGTTGATCTACGTCGCCAACAGCCAGATGGGTTATCTATTCGGTGTAGACCAGGGCGAAGCTCCTAATGCCACCTTTAGTGTGGTAAACCTCAGCGAATAAACCCGTTTATCTCTAGGCGTAGCAGTCTCTTTGCTACGCCTGCACCATTTAGAAAGTGCCATCACAGTTTGATACATATCATTAAAATTTCATGTGCAGAAACAAAATCATAAACCCATGTTAAATTTTTGTGGCGTGATAACTGCTACACAATCCAAACACCTGCTTTCATCCCAATGGATTTATAATGGGTTGGTCTTGGTACTTTAGCAGAAAGTGAAACCCGATGTCCTTGCCCCCCTCTTCCCCCAAAACCTTGATTGAAGCCTCTCAATATCATGAGCGCGTTTGGGGGATAGAAGAATATCCCGAACGCCCCAGCCTGACCCAACTGTTACAAGCGCGAGTCGTGGTGTTTTGGCAACATGCCGAAGACGGGGAGCGTTGGCGTGCCACCGTCCATGCTGACCTCACCGAGCTAGAGCAAGCCTTCGCCAAATTGCTTACGCGCCAGATGATTGGGCAAAAACCGCGCCGTATCGTTGCCATGTATGAGGACGGGCAGGAGGTGCGCCTGAAATCCGTGAAGGTGGAATTTGAGCGCGTCCTCCCTCCCGCTGGCAGTTTAAGCGGTCAATAGGTAACGCACCGCCATCACCAAAGCAAAGCCCCCATATAAGCGTTTAATGGTGTTGGAGGGCAGGCTAATCGTAATCCGTGCGCCCAAGCCTGCCCCCATCACCAAGCCAGCAGCAACCCATAGCGCGGTGAGCAGCTGCAAGTCCCCATTTTGATAGTACACCCACACGCCACCCACTCCCACCGGAAAGATCAACGCCCCCAACGAAGTGGCAATCGCCTGCTTGGGATGAAACCCCAAGCCCGCTACCAAAATCGGGACGATCACCGCACCACCACCAATCCCAAACATCCCAGAGAAAACCCCCGCAAACAACCCCAAGCACGCCACTGCCAACGGGTTGGGCGTGGGTAGCGTGGAATCATCCGTTACCTGCGTGCCGTGCGCGTTTGGGGTGCGCCACCGCTGGAGCGGTTCTGCCATGCGCCATCCGATGTAAAACAAAAACACTCCATACAACCGCAACAGTAGCTGAGGCTGTATGCTCACCGCGATTTGCGCACCGCCGACCGCGCCCACCAATAGCCCCAGCGCGATCAACACGGCGGATTGCCAATGGATGAGTTGTTTACGATGGTATGACCACACCGCCACCGCGCTGACGGGCGGGAGCAACGCCGCCAATGAAGTGCCTGTTGCTTGCGTGGGGAACTGTGCCAGCCCAAACAGCAACAAAGCAGGCACGATAATCACCCCACCCCCAATCCCAAACATTCCACTGGCAACCCCTGCCAACATTCCCACCGCCATTAAAGCGATCCATTCACTCATCTTGTTGATCCTTTGTGTTGGTTTGATGAAACATTCTTTACTAAGTAAATTGTAAAATGCCTGCGTAAATTTTTATCCCAAGCCACGCAAACGCCCCCAAAAAGCGAGATGCTCCCGAATCCCAAGTTATCGCAAGGCTACGATAACATATCCCAACTTGGAGCAAAAAGAGGCATCTCAAAATAGACACCCGTCTACAACCTGTCTATAACTCTGTCGATAACCTGTCGATAACTTTCGACAGGCTGTCGATAACTCTGTAATATTTACGCAATAATTGGGATATATCGGCTGACTTTTGAACAACCTCCAAAAGTTTTAGACAGGTTATGAAAAGTTATCGACAGGTTGAGCAAAGTTATCGACAGCCCCTGTCGATAACTTTTTTCCCAACTTATCCCTAGTTAACATTTTTTTTGGTGTATTTTGGTTTATTTAGACCCCCAGTTGCGATATATATCCCAAATTACAAAACACCTTACAGAGTTATCGACAGGTTGGGCTTCCCCTACTACTACTACAAAAAGATATAATTCTTTCTAGGGAGATTAACTAGATAGGTGGTGGTGGTCTCGGTAGGAATGGGGGGCATAAAATGATAAAAATCCATTGAAAGCCCCTTTGATGACGTGCCACAAAAAGCAAGCAGTGCTAAAATAGAACCAATCAGTTTTTGGAAGGTGTGGTTAGCCCGATATGCCAGAAGAATCTACGTTGTATCTAAAACGGCTTGAACGCCAAGTAGAAGTTTTTTCCCGTTTGATGGAAGTGAGTGCCCAGCTCAATACCACATGGCAGATTGATAAGCTGTTGTCTTACATCATGGATGCCGCGGCAGATATTGCCAATTGTGATGCTGCCTCCGTCCTGTTGTGGAATCATGCCAGCCAAGAATTATTCATTGCCGCCACCACCACCAACACCAAGATTGACATCATCGGCTTGTCCGTCCCCTTGCAAGGGAGTATCGCCGGCACGGTCATGCTGGAACGGCGCATCATTCAAGTGGATGAAGTTCACAAAGACCCGCGCCATTATCAGAAGATGGATGAGGAACACTCCTTTGTAACACGCTCGCTCTTGGGGTTGCCCATGACCGTGAAGGATAAGGCAATCGGCGTGTTAGAAGTCATCAACAAGCGCGTGCTACCTTGGACGGATGAAGACCATTACTACTTGTCCATTCTGGCGGGTCATGCTGCCATCGCCATTGAAAGCACACAATTGGTTAATGAGCTACGCAAAGCGCATGATGAACTAAGCAACCTTGATAAACTCAAGAATGATTTCATCGCCATTGCCTCGCACGAATTGCGCACCCCGTTGGGGGTCATCTTGGGCTATGCCAGCTTCCTGCAAGAAGAGGTGGGGGGGAATCAGACTTCACAAGAATACGTGCAGATTGTGATTAACAGTGCCCTCAAGCTACGCAAAATCATTGAAGACCTCACCAACCTACGTTACATCCAACAACAGAAAACCGATCTCCAGCTGTCCATCCATCCCGTTAGCGAGTTGTTGGTTGAAATCTATTCTGAAGTTGAGGCACTTGCTACCTCGAAGCAACTCAAGTTTGCCATCCAAAAACCGCGCGACCATTGGCGCGTGCGCGTTGATCGTGGACGCATGGTAATGGCATTCACCAATATTGTGGTGAATGCCATTGAGTTCTCTCACGAAGGCAAAACCATCACCATTGAAACACAAGTAATCAATGAGAATGAAATCCGCATTGCCATCCGCGATCAAGGGATTGGCATCCCCCCTGACCAATTGGAGCGCATCTTTGAACGCTTCTACCAGTTGGAGAATCACATGATCCGCCATCACGAAGGGTTGGGAATTGGCTTGAGCATCACGCGCGGATTTGTTGAAGCACACGGTGGGCGCGTTTGGGCATACAGCGAGGGTGCCAATACAGGGGCAACCTTCTTTGTATCCTTGCCCCTGTTTGTGGGATAGGAATTTCCTATCCCCCTGCCACACCGTTTTCTGGTACTGCCAGCGGTACATATCGGTTTTCCCACCACCACGACGGATAAGGGGCAACCTCAGGAACGTCGAAGTAAATATCTAGGGCACGGCGCACCATTGGGGCGGCAACCTCTGAACCCTCGCGTGAATGTTGGCTCACAGCCACCACCACCACTTCAGGGTTATCAGCTGGTGCGTATGCAGCAAACCACGCATGGGGGGCATAGCCGGCTTGGGCGGTGCCCGTTTTGCCACAGGCAATATAGGGCGCGGGTGCTTCCTCGCGGTTGAACACCCAATAGCCTGTGCCGTAGGTTGGATCTGCCACCACGCCACACATGCCTGCCCGTGCCACTTCCCATGCCTCATCCGCATAGTCCAATTCACGCACGACCGTAGGTTCTCCGCTATAGCTGATTTGTTCCCCCGTGCCAATCTTTTCTACCAGCATCGGCTGATAGAGCGTGCCCCCGTTGGCAACCGCCGCCACCATCAGGGCGGTTTGTAGCAGGGTGACTTGGGTATCCCCTTGCCCGATGGTGTTGTTGATGGCAGATTCGACATTGGGGGGGACGGGGATTTGTCCGCGCACTTCCTTCAAGAATTGTAGATTGGTGGGGCGGTTGAAGCCGAACGCTTCGGCGTAATCAACCAGCGCGTTGGCACTGATACGACGGAACATCATTGCCCCAAACTCATAGTAAAACGGATCACACGAGGACATCAACGCTTGCGAGGGCACAATGTCCCCCGTCGCCTCTAGCCCGTCCGTCAAACGCCAGTCTGAGCGTGGCGAGAAGGTATCCCCATAGGCGGTGCTTCCGTCCCAAGTTAATCCACAGTAGAAATTGTCATTGTTCCCGATCAGTTGTTCATTGGCGATGGCAACCGTACTCACAATCTTGAAGACGGAACCCGGCGAATATTGCTGTTCGGTGACGCGGTTGGTGAGGGGGTTACGGGTGTCATTGACGTATTGGGCGATGATGTCCCCACGGTTGGGCGCGTAGGTATCTGGGTTATACACCCCCGGCGAAAAGGTGGGGTAGCTTGCCATTGCCAAGATTTTACCCGTGTTCACCTCTAACATGATGATTGCCGCGCCGGGTGAAATATCCAACGATCCCCAATTGCCACTTGCCAAGCTATAAGACTCCGAGAGGATGCGCCCCGCGGCAAGCTGTAGGTCGCGGTCAAGGGTGAGCGTGACATCTTGGGGGGGCGTGCCTTCGGTTCTGCCCAACTCGCGCAGGAGGATGTCATCGGCAATGATCTGAAGTAACTGGGAGGGTCGCCCTGCTAACTCCTTGTCGAAGGTTTCTTCAATGCCTGAACGCCCCACCAGATCACGGTTGCCCACGTTATCCGATTCCTGACGGGGCGAGACGTATCCCGTAACGTGTACCGCCCCCCCATTCCCATAATAAGCGCGGGTGGTACGCGGAACGAGCGTGTTATCCTCACGGCTAAAGCCACACGTCTCTTGTAGGGCAGTGCGGTTTTCCGTTTCAACCAGCGTATCAATTTCCCCCACATAGAAGATCGAATCCGAAAGATAATTCTGAAAGGTGCGCTGGAGCAAGTTAGGGTGAATATGCAGGAGTGGGCTTAAGAGTGCGATGCAGTCCTCAACCGAAGCCATGTTATCTTGGATCGCATAGATGGCAATCATCGTTCCGTTCTCTTCCACTAAGGGGAGATTGTTGCGGTCAAGGATGTTCCCACGTGGAGCATAGACATTGGTGGCGTTGATGAGCGCGTCATTGGTGAGTCCCTCGAAGATGTCCATCGGTGTCCATGCGATCAACCAACGCTCTACAGTCGCGTCGGTGGTGCCGGTCAGTTCTTGCACTAGGCGGATGGTGCGTCCGTCGTCGCGGATTTCCCCAAAGACATCGGTCTGCAGGACGACATCATAGCCCACTGCGGCGGAGCGTCCCTGTAGGTAGGTTTCGTGTAGGGTGTAAGTTAAGCCGCTGAACCCAACTTGCCCGTGTACATTTTGATAGAACCCGTTCCATTGTTCGGGGGGATAAAGCTGGCGACTTTGGGTGCTTAAGAGCGCATAGGCGGTTTCCCAGTCTTGGGCACTCCATGCCTCTAAGAAGTTGCTCACGACTGTGGCGGGGGTTTCTGCTTGGGGAAGCAAGGTGGTGGCTTCATTCAAAAACGGGACAGAGGGCAAGGTGGCGCATGCAGAGATGAACCCTACCCACACCCACACGATATAACGTTGAAAGGGATGAGTCATCAAGACGATCAGAGACCTCGCTAACCAATAGACATAGCATGAAATTTAATGCAGGTTGGCTAAAAGTCTACCTTGTTTGTTGGTGGGTGCTATGGCAAAATGTGATCCTGTATTGGGAAGTAGTTCAATCGGCAGAACACCGCACTTTGGATGCGGGGGTTATAGGTTCGAGTCCTATCTTCCCAG
>JBMOEO010000063.1:0-22604 GCA_049318945.1 Phototrophicaceae bacterium
TCTAGCGATTCGGTGGCATAAGTAGGGAGCGAACGCGCCTGCGTGACGGTGGGGGCGGGCAAGGGTTGCGTGCTTTTGTGCAGGGTGAAGATCAGGGGATAGGTGGTGGCATCGGCAAAGACGGGCAAGTCCCCAAAGTCAATCAGCTGTTCTACCTTGTCCGCTAAGTAGCCCCGTAAGTTTTGCCCATACTTGGCGCGTAGCCACTTGTTGGGGAGGATGTAGCCCAAGCGTCCGCCCTCTTTCAACAGGCGGAAGCCCTGTTCCACAAACGGAACGTATAAATCCGCCGTGCCGTTCATCGTGGTGTAACGCGCTTGGGCATACTCCTTGAACGCCGCGGGGAGATACTCTTGACGCACATAGGGGGGGTTGCCCACCACCACATCAAAGCCTCCGCTGTCCATCACCAATGGAAAACGGTCTTCCCAAACCATCCCCAAGCCTGCCCCTGCCACGCCGTCCGCCTCAACAAGGCTATTCCCGTGTTGGATGTGTGCCAGCATGGGCAACTTCTGTCGCTCATAAGCCGCCCGTAAGACCAAGTTCAAGCGCGTCACCTCCACCGCCTGCTCGTCTAAATCCACCCCGAACAGGTTCTCTTTAAGGATGCGTTCGCGCCGTTCGCGTATGGGCACGGTGGGATCAAGCATTTTGAAATGGCGATCCAACACATCAAAGACCTCAATCAAGAACGCCCCACTTCCACAAGCAGGGTCTAAGACGGTGATCTTGTGGGCATCGTTGCCCATGCGTGCTAAGATGGGGGTTAAGGTTGCCTGCACGATGTGACGGACGACGTATTGCGGGGTGTAGTAGATGCCCTGATTGTTGCGCTTGTGGGTGCGCTTGGCGGATTTGGTGGGCTTGGTCTTGCGAGCATCGGCGGGATCGGTTGCCTTAAAGCTCAAGTATTGCTCATACACCGCCCCCAACACGTCCGCGCTAATCACGCTAAAATCATATTCCACGCCAAAGCGTTTATACAACCCGTTGAGGATTTCTTCCACCAAGTCGGGATTATGCACGACCAATTCATCCAACGGATGCAAGGCGAACAGGTTACTATTGTATATCTTATCCAGTTCACGGAATTGGCGTAACAATTCGTTGAAGGCTTGTGCACCATTCGTCTTGGGATTGCGTACAATTTCTTTGAGGAGCGGTTTTTCCACTTGGCGATCTTCCAACGTGCGCAAGAAGATCAGGCGGTCAAAGAACTTTTGAAGCGCGTTATCCACCGCCACGCGGTCAGTGGTGGGGGTGTGGGTGCGGATGTCTAGGAAGAGTTCCCTGCGCCAATCCGCCAAGTTGTTGAACAAGGCGAGGGTGATTGGCTCGCGCCGTGCCTTCTTCCCATAGCGCGTGGCGAGGGTGTCAATGGGGCGCGGACGCTCCTGCATGGCAGGACGGCTTAACAGCCACAGGTCATCAAAGCGATCAACATACTCGCTAACGCGCATGTCGAGCAACCGCGCTTTGGTGGGTTCATCTTCGTCAAGGTCAGCGTTGAACACCATCAAGCGGTCAAAGTCGGTTAAGACCGCCCACGTTACGCCCTTAAGATAAGCATAGTTGATCGCTTGCTCCATGCGTGAGCGTTCGTCCAGCCGATGATCGGGGCGTTTGGTCTCTAGGTAGAATTGGGGCACGCCCTGCACATAGAAGCCATAGTCGGCGCGTCGCCCGTTGATTTGTTCTTCGGCGGTCATGTCGCTGGAGGTGGTGTCCCAGCCCAACGCGCGAAAGAGGGGCAAGATGTAGCGTTCGTCGGTTTGGCGTTCGCCGTGTTTGTGGCGTTCGGGATCATGTTGGAACTTGTGGACAAGCTCTTGAACAAGGGCGCGTGCGGTGTCTTTGGTCATGGGTCGTCTCCCTCCTAGCGGATGCTAGTAGTATAGCATAGGTTGCAGGCAAACCCTAGCCCCCATCCCCCTGCCCCTTTCCCCACTGCAAGCCCCCTCCCCTAAATCCCCTCCCCCGCGTTGCGGTAGAGGGGACTTTCATCCACACCGCGACACAGCTTTTCACCCCTTCTCCTGTCGGCGAAGCCGAACGGAGGAAGGGGCAGGGGGAAGGGGGCACGCCGTGGGGCAGGGGGCAACGTGCTAGGGTGGGGGAAAATCCGCATTAGCCCTTGATTTTCACACAAAAACCGCAATAGTAATACGGATTAGTGAACACAAGGAGCTACTCATGCCTACCGTTTTGATGCTTGCAGGGAGTCCCTCGACGGTCTCGCGTTCGTCCGCTGTTTTGCAGTATATCCATACACAACTCACCCACGACTTCATCACAGTAGACACGCTCCACGTGCGTAATCTGGATGCGTCGGAGTTGCTGTGGGCAAATAGCAAAGGCGCAACCATTGAGCCAGCCCTTGCCCAAGTTGAGCATGCCGATGGCATTGTGCTTGCCAGTCCTACTTATAAAGCCGCCTACAGTGGCATCCTCAAAACCTTCTTAGACCTCCTCCCTCAACGCGCTTTTCAAAACAAAGTGATCCTCCCGATTATGACGGGTGGCTCGGCGGCGCATACGTTGGTGATCGACTACGCACTTAAGCCTGTGCTTTCCGCTATGGGAGATCCGCGCGTGCTACGGGGTATCTACCTGTTGGATGGGCAGATTGACCACAGCCAACCCGAACAAGTGCGCTTCACGGATGAGGACATCAAGCACCGTTTAGATAAAGAGATAGAACATTTCTTACAAGCCTTACAAGTTATGATCTAAGCATAAGGAGCAAAAGACACAATGGATATTCTATGGTTCATCCCCGGCATGGGGGACACACGCTATCTGGGAACACAATTGAGCCGTCGCAACACCAGTCATGAGTACCTGTCACAAGTCGCCCGTGCGGTGGATTCGCTGGGCTACACGGGGGCACTCATCCCCACCGGTCAAGGCTGTGAAGATTCATGGTTGCTGGCATCTTCGTTCATTCCGCTCACGCGCCAGATGAAATTCTTGATTGCCATGCGCCCCGGTAGCATGTCTCCCACCTTAGCCGCCCGTATGGCAAGCACGTTTGACCGCATGTCAAATGGGCGGTTGCTCATCAACATCATCACCGGGGGCGATCCTGTCGAACTCAAGGGGGATGGAACGTTCTTGAGCCACGTCGAACGCTACGCCAACACCAGCGAGTTCTTGGACATCTGGCGCGAACTGTTCAAAGGGGAGATGGTGACGTATGAAGGGAAGTATGAACACATCGAAGGGGGACAACTTTCCGCCTTGCCCTACCAAAAGCCCTATCCCTCCCTGTACTTTGGGGGGTCTTCTCCTGAAGGAATCGAAGTGGCGGCGAAACATATTGATGTCTATTTGAGTCTGGGCGAGCCAGCGAAGATGGTCAAAGAGAAGTTTGAGCGCGTGCAAGAAGCGGCAGCAAAACACGGGCGCACCATCCGCTTGGGCATCCGCTTCCATGTTTTTGTACGGGAAACCGCCGAAGAAGCGTGGGCTGCTGCCAACAACGTCTTACGCCATGCTGACCCCGAAGCGATCAAGAAATCGCAAGAGATGCTCCAACGCTTTGATTCCGTTGGACAAGCACGCACGCGCCAATTCCACAACGGCGACATGAGCAACCTTGAGATTAGCCCCAACATTTGGGCGGGCATTGGCTTGGTCAACAAGGGTGTGGGCACGGCGTTGGTTGGGGATGCGGATACCGTCGCGGAGCGCATTCACGAATTCATTGATATTGGCGTGGATAGCTTCATCTTTTCCGCCTTCCCCCATTTAGAAGAATGCTATCGCGTGGCAGAGTTGCTCTTCCCACGTATGCCTTCCGAATGGCGCGAGAAGGTTGCCAAGCGCGATCTCGTCTTCAACCAAGAGATGATCCCCACTTCTTGGCAATAACCCCAATGGGGAGGTCAACGCCTCCCCATCTTCACGACTATGGGCTATGGGGTGATGCTGAACCCCACAACAAACGGCTCTTGCACATATTGCCCATCATATCCAACCAACACCAAACGCAATTGGTAGGTGCCGGCTTGTAAGCCCGGATAGCCCGGCAGAAACTCTAGTTGCCCGTTGACCACGCTTTCGGTGTGTGTGTTGCCAATGGTTGTCCATTCCCCAAACTGTCCGCCGATAATCTCCAGCTTGTAGAATTGTGCTTGGTCAGGCGTGAATTGCACCGTGCCAATAATCGGGATGCCTTGTGAAATGGCTTGCCCGTTGGTGGGTTGCTGAATGATTGCCGTCAGGCTTTGTGCGCTCACGTTGGCATTCAGCAAGTCCGCTGAACACGCGATGGTCGGCAGATATGCCAAGCCCTGCGCCCGTGCATACAGTTCCGCTTCTACTGCATCAGCAGGGTGGATGGGCGGTTTCAAGAACACTTGATCCGCCATTTGCGCAGCCACATTGAGCAACCCAAACGGCACTTGACAATAGAGCGGTGGGGGTGGGGTGGGCACGTTGGGCGGTAAGTTGCTGAATTGAATCCCCGCGGCAATCTGACTGGGGATGCTATGCACGCGCACCATCACCACGCCGGGCGACACCTCTTGTACAAAGGGTTGGTCGTCGCGCGGTTCATTGGGCAAGTTGGGCAATTGTTGATAGACCAAGTTTCCGTTTTCGTCGGGCTTGGTGGGGGGCGTGGTCAACAGCCACTCGGCAACCGTTGCCGAACACGCGCCCTGCCCATCCGTTAAACGGCTGACATCGCACACCGTCTGTAAGGCGATGCCATCGGGCGGAGTGGCTTGGTCGGGTTGGTGGGTTCCGCCTACGGTCAAAGACTCAAAATAGGTGGGGGTGGTGTAAATGCGTGTGATGACGTTGTTCCAGATGGGAGCAGCCCCCGTCAAGCCGGTGGAGTTCACCATCGGGTCGCCGTTGCTGTTGCCCACCCACACGCCCACCGCCACGTTATGGGTGAAGCCCACCGTCCAATTATCCTTGAGGTTATTGGTGGTGCCCGTCTTGACCGAGCTATAGATGCCGTCGGTACGCAAGGGGCTATTGCTCCCCATAGCAGGGGTGCGAGCGTTGTTATCCGCCAGAATATCGCCGATCAAGAAGGCGATGCGTGGGTCAAGCACTTGCACGCCCAAGCCGTTCCGCGCTACGGTTTGGGGGCTAACGTTCCCATCGGGGCAGGTGGTCTCGTATTGATACAGAAGCGTGCCGTCTGATTTGACCACGCACAAGATCGCGGTGGGTTGCACACGCGCCCCATGATTGGCGAACACGCTGTAACCGCTGGTCAGTTCTAGCAAGGTGACTTCTCCCCCGCCCAACGTGAGCGAAGCCCCATATAAACTGGGGTCTGTCCCCAAGCTGACAAAGCCGAAGCGGTTCAAAAAGTTGAGCAGTCCTTCCGTCCCCACCGCCTGTTGCAAGACTTTAACGGCGGGCACGTTGTAACTATTGGCGAGTGCTTGGCGCATGTTGACCGCGCCATGATAAGCATTGTCATAGTTGAGGGGCCACGTGGATTGACCGGGAACAGGGATGCTACGCATGGGGGTATCCCAGATCACCTCCGCAGGGGAGAATCCATTCTCCACCGCCGCGGCATAGGTGAAGGCTTTGATGGTGCTACCCGGCTGGCGCAGGGCAGTTGCCACATTCACGCGCCCATCAATGGCATCGTTCTGATAATCCGCGCTCCCCACCATCGCCAAGATTTCACCTGTGAGGGGCTTCAACACCACTACCGCGCCGTTGCTCACATTGTTAGCGCGAAGCTGATTGACCTGATTGGCGATGGCATCTTGCGCCATATTGTTGATTTGCAAGTCCACAGTGGTATACACACTTAACCCACCCAACGCCACTTCTTGAGGTGGAATCCCGATGCCTAACAGGAGTTCATCCAATTCACTTTGAGCATAGACCGTGAAGTGGGGCGCACGCAACGGCGTATCAGGGGTATAAAACTGTATCCCCTCACGCAGGGTTTGGGCGCGTTGTTCATCTGTCAAGTAGCCCTCGCGCACCATTGCATCCAAGACGGTACGCCAGCGCAATTCTACCGCCTGTTGCACTTGGGGGTCTGCGCTCAACGGGTCAAGTTCAGAGGGGGCTTGGGGCAAGCCTGCCAACAAGGCGGATTCGCCAATCGTCAAATCGCCCACGTCCTTACCAAAGACGGTTTGGGCGGCGGCTTGTGCGCCATAGGCTAAGTTGCCGTAGTAGATTTCATTCAGGTATAGCTCTAGGATAGCATCCTTGCTCAAGCGTTGGGTGAGCGCAAACGCTAACAGGATTTCTTCTATCTTGCGCTGCACGCTACGCTCGGTGCGATAGGCATAATCGAAAGCGATGTTGCGCACCAATTGCTGGGTGATGGTGCTTCCTCCCGTGTTCCCTTCCAACACTCCCGTAAACTGCAACGTCGCGCGGAGGGTTGCGCCAAAGTCTATGCCGGGGTTGGTGTAGAAGTTATCATCTTCCAGCGCGATGGTGGCATCAATCAGGCTTTGTGGGATTTGTGCTAGGGCAACCTTAACGCGCCGTCCCTCGTTGAAGTCCTCATATAGCAATTCCCCGTGACGGTCATAATAGAAGGTACTCTCAAAAGCCTGATAGGTTTGTACCGTTTCTAAGCGTTCCTCTAGGATGGGGGTAATGCGGTTGTTGGCAACCAACAACGCCCCCAACGTCACCAAACTTAACCCACCGCAAAACGTCACCAATAATCCAATCAACGCCATCAAGCATCCGCTGGGCAAACATCCCCACGCATTCATCCATGTGCGAGACGGGGCGCGTTTTTTGGTAGGGGGAACGGGGCGAGATGGGGGCACGTTTGGCAATGGTGGGGGGATGCTCGGTTGGGAACGGGCATAGGTGGGCGGGGGTGGGGCAATGCGTGGCAGTTGAACGCTTTGTTTAACGGTGGACGCTGCCAGCGGTTGGGTGGGTTGGCTATAGACATCAGGTTGAGTGGTGGTGCGCGGTAGCTTCAATTCTTCCGTTTCATCGTCAGAAAGCGTATAGTCTTCTGCCAGTGGCAAACGGAATGGAACGTCTTCATCATCAGGATAAATGGGCATCATCTTCTCTAAGGGAATCACGGTGATAAGGTTACGTTCATTTTAGCAAAGGTTGGGGGCAGAAGTGGGTGCAAAACCCTACGCTTGCTGGGCAAGTTCGGATGGCAAAGCACGACAAGAGCAGAAAACTTTTCTAAGGAAAATTAGAGTAACCTTGCAGAGGCGTATATTTTTTGTTATTCTACAATAGCTCATGCGAGCATTTACGAAAATGTGTAACAAAAAATTATTGTTCTTCAGGAGGAATCCATCCATGAACAAATTTACCCGTTTGATGAGCTTGAGCATTGCTGTGCTCATTCTCGTTTTCTCCTTCGGTATCGTTGGCGCACAAGATATGAAGATCATCACCGACGGTGTTGCTCTCGGTCCCAGCGATGTTCCCACCCTTGATCCTGCTATTGCTACAGACTCTAGCTCCATTGCTGTTATTGCCAACACCTTCACCGGCTTGATCGGTTTCGATGAAGAAACCCTCGAAGTCAAGAACGGTATGGGCAGCTTGGAAATTAGTGAAGACGGCTTGACCTACACCTTCAGCATCCGCAACGATGTTCCATGGGTTGAATACGACGAAGAAGCTGGCGCAGTTGTTGAAGTTACCGACGAAGAAGGTAACGTTCGCATGGTGACTGCTGCTGACTTCGCTTACACCATCCAACGCACCCTTGATCCCGCAACCGCTGCAGACTACGCATTCGTACTCTACAACGTGGTAGCAGGTGGCGAAGCGTTCAACCTTGGTGAAGGTGCTGCAGAAGATTTGGGCATCGAAGTTGTTGACGACCAAACCTTGGTTATCACCGTTCCTGCCGCAACCGGCTACCTCCGTTCCATCTTCACCATGTGGCAATTCAGCGCAACCCCAAGCTGGTTGATCGAAGAAGTTGGCGCAGAATGGATCGAAGATGAAAACTTCCAATCTTACGGTGCTTTCACCCTCAAGGAATGGAATCACGACCAATCTGTTATCCTCATCAAGAACCCCTTCTACCCTGGCACTGACTACATGCGTGCTGCTCAAGTTGACGAAGTTCACATGTTCAACTATGACAGTGCACCCTCTTTGGCAGAATTTGAAGCTGGTAACTTAGATGTTGCTGCTGTTCCTTCTGAAGAAATTGACCGCATCTTGGCTGATGCTGAACTCTCCCAAGCCTTCTTCGTAGGTCCTTCCAAGTTCACCTACTACTACGGCTTCAATGTTGAAAAAGAACCCTTCGATGATGCTCGCGTTCGCCGTGCATTCTCTATGGCAATTGATCGCCAAGGGTTGATCGACAATGTTCTCAAGGGTGGTCAAGAACCCGCTGGCTTCTTCACCCGTCCTGATGTTGCTGCTGGTCCTACACAAGCAGACTACGAAGGTCTCGGCATCACCTCTGATGCAGAAGCTGCTAAGGCAGAACTCCAATCCTACTTGGACGAAAAGGGTATCACCGTTGACCAATTGCCTGCTATCACGTTGGCACACAACGAATCTGCTGCACATGGACAAATCGCAACCGCGATTCAACAAATGTGGGCAGAAACACTTGGCGTTAACGTAGAAATCTCTAGCCAAGAATGGGGTGTTTACCTCGAAACCTTGTCTGCAGACGCTCCTCAAATTTGGCGTTTGGGCTGGGGTTGGGACTATCCCGATGCAAACTCCTTCATCTATGACGTGTTCCACAGCTCCTCTGGCAACAACAACACCAACTGGTCTAACGCAGAATTTGATGCCCTCATTGAAGAAGCTCGCGTTCTCAATGACAACGAAGCGCGTAAAGAGTTGTATGCACAAGCTGAACATATCCTCGTTAACACCGACGCAGCAATTGCTCCAATCTACTTCTACACTTCACTCCGCATGAACAACCCAGCGTTGACCGAACGTACCTACTCCTTGCTAGGTCACGAAATCTACGCTCACTGGAATAAGTAGTAGAACCGTAGGCGGTTCAATGTTTTGAACCTGTCACGCAAAGGGGGGATGAAAGTCCCCCCTTTCTGTATTTTGTTTAACCCCGAATAGTTATTGTTGATTGAGTATGAATTGTTTGTGTGTGGGTATTTTTACGTATTTATTGTCTTCTTGCCCCCCTTTGCTATTCCTATTTGGAGATGCTAAACCATGATTCGTTTTATCATCCGTCGGTTTCTGTGGACGTTGCTGGTGATGTTTGCTGTTTCGCTCATCACATTCATGTTGATGAACGCCATCCCCGGTGGTCCTTTTGATTCGGTAGGGGAACGCCCCTTAGATCCGAATATCGTCAAGAACATTGAAGCCAAGTATGGCTTAGATGATCCGCTTTGGTTTCGCTATATCAATTATGTCGGAGGCGTTGCCATCCCTAACCTCACTTATGGGGAATTTAGCTATGGCTTAACCCTAGACCGTGAAGACGCAGGGCTAGAACGCATTGAGGATGAAAACGGAGACGCGGTTAAACTGGCATTTCCGCGCCGTGTGATGATGCCGTATCAAGAAACTTCGGTGATTGAGGATTACCTTATCAATATTCCGTTGCCGTTTTTGCGTGGGAACGTCCCCGCGAACCTGCGTGACAAGGGGAGTAACGGGGGCGAAGTGATTCAAGAAGTGGCACCCGCTACCAAAGTAACCGCGCTCAAACTCAACAACAATCAAGATTATGTGCAAGTGGAAACAGCGGACGGGGTACAAGGCTGGGTGAGCGTTGACCGTGTGAAGTTGGCAAGCGCAACGTTTGACGAGGCGAACCCCACCGCCGCCACCATCATCGGCGCACCTGCCACCTTTCGCTGGATGAACTTTGGTCCGTCTTATGAATCTCGAAGCCAAAGCGTGAACGACTACTTCCGCGATCAACTCCCCGTTTCTGCCCAATTGGGCTTGGCTTCCATCTTGGTGGCGGTGACAATTGGCGTGCCATTGGGCATCTTGGCAGGCATCAACCGCAATACCAACGTGGATTATATGGCGATGAGCGTTGCCATCTTAGGTGTATCTGTTCCTGTGATTATCTTGGGACCGGTGTTACAGGTGGTCGCTATCAGCGTGCCGTGGTTGCCCATCACCGGCTGGGGAGAGTTCAAGCACTTCATCCTTCCCGCATTCGCGCTGGGCTTTGCTGAGTCCGCTTTGATTGCTCGCCTCACCCGTGCCAGCCTGTTACAAGTTTTGAATGAGGATTACATCCGCACTGCACGCGCCAAAGGGTTAGCAGAACGGGTGGTCATCTTGGTTCATGCCATGCGCAACGCGCTCATCCCGGTTATCACCGTGTTGGGTCCGCTGTTGGCGGCGTTGGTGACGGGTTCATTCGTCACTGAGCGCATCTTCCAAATCCCTGGCTTGGGGGATAACTTCATCACCAGCGTAACCAACCGCGATTACCCCATGATTATGGGAACGATTTTGCTGTATGCGTTTTTCTTGGTGCTTGCCAATATGTTTGTTGATATTGTTTACGCTTTACTAGACCCTCGTATCCGCTACGACTAAAATGAAAGGACGCTTTACCAATGGCTCAAAATGTGAAAGTTGCCCAATTAGAACCGGAACGCAAGCGTGGCGAAAGCCTATGGATGGATGCTTTCAAGCGTCTGCGTCGCAATCGCGCTGCCATGTTGGGTTTGGTGATTATCATCATCAACGTGTTGATCGCCTTCCTTGCGCCTGCTTTAGCACCGCGCGATTACAGGTATCAAGTCTTGGAAGAGAACAATGCCGCCCCAGAATGGTTGATTAACCTGTTCCCCAGTATGAAAGCCGCCGCCCAAACAGTCGCCTTAGATGACTTTGCCGAATGGGAAATCCTCGTTGAGGGGGCACAAGCGGTTGAGAATGGACAAGTCTTGGCGCGTCACCCCGAACTAGGGGAAGTCACCTCGATCATGAGCGGAACCGCTTATGTTGAAGGGGAGACGGTGAATGTTACAAAGGGCAACATCGAGATTTACACGTTGGACGACAGCTGGGAAATCTTGCTTGATCGCTTTGCCTTGCTCAAGCCAGTGGAGGCAGGGACGGTAATTGCCCAGTCCTCTACAGGCGAAGTCATTCAAGTGGAGTATACCGCCCAAGTTGCTCTCAATGACAACGTGCTACGCCTGCGTGAGCAAGACGGGGGCTATGTCACCGTGAGCAATGACTACCCATTGGGGGCGGATAATCTTGGGCGCGACATGCTCAGTCGGTTGATCTTTGGCGCACGCATTTCTCTAGCGGTGGCGTTCGTGGGTCCGTTCGTCAGCTTGATTGTGGGCTTGGCATGGGGGTTAACAGCAGGCTATTCTGGTGGGCGCGTGGACAACATCATGATGCGCATCGTCGATGTGATGTACGCCTTCCCCACGATTTTGCTCATCATCCTGTTGATGGCGTTCTTCCGTACCAGCTTCAGCGGTAGTGCCAATGTGAGCGACTTTGCCGCAGCAATCGGTGAAATTGACCGCAACACGGGGGGGATTCTGTTCATCTTCGTGGGGATTGGGATCACCTCATGGATGGGCTTGTCTCGCTTGACGCGCGGACAGGTGTTGGCAGTGCGTGAGATGGAATATGTAGAAGCTGCCCGCGCCATTGGGGTGAGCCGTTGGCGCATCGTCAGCCAGCACATCTTCCCCAACATTTTGGGTCCGATCATCGTTGCCGAAACGCTGACCATCCCTGCTTACATCCGCTACGAAGCCTTCTTGAGTTTCATTGGCTTAGGCGTAAATGCTCCCACGCCCAGCTGGGGCGCGATGATCTCCGAGAGTTCTAAGGCAATCCGCGCCTATCCGTATCAAGCATTGTTCCCGGCGTTGGCACTGTTCTTCATCATGTTTGCCTTCAACTTCTTAGGGGACGGGCTACGTGACGCGCTTGACCCACGCATGCGTGGGGTTGAATAGTCGCATCTCTAAGCGCGTGGGTAGGCATATCCACGCGCACCACCCCATCACGCTTCTAGCTTTTTGTCGGTGAAACTAATCTTGCGGGTTTTATCATCTGCGCGTTTGATATATCCCCCCTCTTCAAGCAAGCCCACATGGCGCGAAATCGTCGATTTACTGAAGCCGGTCATGTCCGCGATCTTGCCTTGTGAGGGGGTCTCCCCGTTTTGGTTGAACGCATCTTGAATCGCACGGTAGACAATCAGGCTATTCTCATTCAACTCTGCCGCTGGTGTTTCCTCATCTAAGACCTGTTCAGCAATGGTTGTCGCAGTTTCCGCTTCGACAGGTTCAGGGGTTGCTTCTGTCACGGGGGGAGTTTCCACTGCAACCGGTTCAGGGGTGGCTTCCGTCACGGGGGGAGTTTCCATTGCAACCGATGCAGGGGTGGCTTCCGTCACGGGGGGAGTTTCCACCGCAACCGATGCAGGGGTGGCTTCCGTCACGGGGGGAGTTTCCATCGCAACCGATGCAGGGGTGGCTTCTGTCACAGGGGGAGTTTCCATTGCAACCGATGCAGGGGTGGGAGGAGTTTGTGGCTCGGTGGGGGTTGCCGTGTCACTTTGCTCATAGCGTTCGGCAATCTTCTTGAAGAAGGTTGCCCCATTTTCCAATAGATTCCCCATGCGCTTTGCCCCAGAAATGGCGATTTTCCCACTGGCTTTGCGAATCTCCTTTGTTGTGTTGAGAACGTTCTTGATGCTTGCTTGTATGAAACCCATCCTGACACCTTCCAAATAAACTCTAATAGACCTCACTAGATTGTAACAAGGTTTTCAACAAACAGGCAAATCTTGGCGTTCGTGTCGCGCTACTTCAATCGCCACGGCAACCCTGCCACCAACAGGATCACCTCATCAGCGTGCGAGGCAACGCGCTGATTAGCAAACCCCAACGCATCCCGAAAGAATCGCCCTAAGCGTGTGGGGGGCACCACCCCCATGCCCACCTCGTTGGTTACAAGTAACCAAGTGGCAGGATGCTGGGCGATGTATTCTAATAGCTCTACCACTTGTGCTTCTGTTTCGGCATGAATGCTGGCTTCGGTTGCGTCATCGTCAAAACTTAAGAGGATGTTCGTCACCCAAAGCGTCATGCAGTCCACGATCACGGTATCTACCGCGTATGATTGGGTAGCAAGCGCACGGGCAAGATGCTGGGGTGTTTCCAGCGTGTGCCATTCGGCAGGGCGCGAAGCCCGATGCGCGTCGATTCGTGCGGTCATTTCCGTGTCAAATGCTTGTGCGGTTGCCACAAACAGAACATCGCGCCCGTGTTTCTGTGCCCACCGTTCGGCGTAAGTGCTTTTGCCACTGCGTGCCCCGCCCAACAATAAAATTAGTTTGCCCATATTCCGCCCCCCAGTGCGTATAGTGCCATGAGTTCTACTGCCTCACATAAGAAACCGTACACATCGCCATTCAATCCGCCCAAGCGTTGTTGCGCCATCCGCCCAATCAGCACGGTTAACCCCAGTGTGAGCGGAATGACCGCCAGCACACGGGGGGTAGTGAACGGAATGACCGCCACCACCACCGCCAATAAAGAAGCAGTGGCGAATACGGTATGGCGTGGCAAGAAGCCCGTCCGAAAGTACGCGCCCAATCCTGTGCTGTTGGATGGAAAGAACTGCACAGCTAACACCATCGCCCATCGCCCTAGCATAGGGGGTAGCACCCACAACACAGGGGAATGCAGAGCTTGAAGCCCCACAAACTTACCCAGCAACAACACGATTAGCCCCACCACCGCCCACGTGCCTGTACGTGGGTCTTTCATGATCTCGCGCCGTCGTTCAAGCGGAACGCTGGCAAACATCCCATCACAGGTGTCACCAAAACCGTCCAGATGCAATCCCCCCGTTAGGATCACCCATGCCACCACCCCCAGCCATGCGCGAGTTTGTTCGCTTATGGGGAGCATCGCTATCGCCATCCCCCCCCCACCGATCAGCATGCCCACTAGGGGATACCATGCGAACGAACGCCCCACCTGCGTTGAATGGGGCATCCCCAACGGGAGAATCGTCAAGAACGAAACCGCTATGCGCAGGTCATTCAGCATCGCTTTCACTCACGCCTGCTTCTCCAAAGGTTGCCATCTCATGAAGCGTCCGCATAGCAGCCTCCACTAAGGGCAATGCCAACACTGCACCGCTCCCTTCGCCCAAGCGTAGGTTCAACTGTAGCAGGGGGCTAAGCCCTAAGTGTGCCAGCGCGACGCGATGACCCGGCTCCGCGCTTTGATGACCGCCGATCAGATAATTGGGTAGGGTGGGGCAATACACACACGCGATTAACGCGGCGGCGGTGGAGATCAATCCGTCGAGGAGGATGGGGACACGCGCCGATGCCGCCCCAATCATGATGCCTGCCATTGTCCCAATCTCAAACCCGCCCACCGTTTCTAAAACTTGTGCAGGGCTGGGACGGTGCATCAGGAGCGCACGCTCAATCTTGTGGATTTTGTTCAAGCGGGCAGATTCGCTCACGCCTGTGCCATATCCCGTGACTTCGGCAGGTGTGTGGTTGGTGAGGTGTGCAATGATGGCACTGGCAGAGGTGGTATTGCCGATGCCCATTTCTCCCACCACCACTATATCTAACCCACGTTGAATCTCATCGGCGATGACGCGCATCCCTAACTCAAGTGATGCTTGCGCCTGTTGGAAAGACATGGCAGGCTCAACCGTGAAGTCATGTGTGCCGTAGCCAATCTTGCCTTGTACCAAGTCGGGATGGGGTGGCAAGTCCACTTTCACCCCAGCATCCACCACCGTCACCCGTGCATTCATCTGACGCGCCAGCACATTCACCGCCGCGCCTCCTGCCAAAAAGTTGAGTACCATCTGGGCGGTGACATCGGACGGATACGCGCTGACCCCTTGCGCCGTCACCCCATGATCGCCCGCGCATACAATCACCGCCCGACGGGTGGGTAAGTAGCTGGCATTGGCGGTCATGCTGACCAAGCGTGCCGAGAGGGTTTCTAAATCTCCCAGTGCGCCTTGCGGTTTGGTGAGGCGATTTTGGCGATCAAGTGCCTGTTGCCCCTTGAGCAGATCAAGGGGCGGAATCGTTGGAAAATTCATGCGCTGTTGTTCCTTACAAAATGATAGGTTAAAAGGTTAACTCATTGCCCCAGCGAGGAAGTCAATGAACCTAAGTCGAACCCACTTAGGCTGCTCATACACTCTTGGTAAGCGGTAGCATCTCCGCCAAGTGATTCACACGCCGAAGCCAGCATGTCGGTGAAACACGCTTCAGCAGTGCTGGATGTATCCGAGAAACAGTCTAAGGTTTGGTTGACCATCTCTTGGCACATTTCGGCATCGGGGGCACTCGCACAGTTTTGCTCAACAATCGGTTCAATCACAGGGGCTGCCAATTGTATCGTCGTGCCGACCACCGCATCCGAAGCGGTATTCAGCGTGCTATCCACCAATTGCCCCACCGCGCTTTCCTGCATTGAACTGTACGCCTGTTGTGCCGCTTCTAGTTGGGGGATGTTCAGCATGTTGCCCAGCGTCAACAGGATGGGCAAGATTGAGATGCAACTACACAACATGAAGGACAGGCTCAAGCATGAGCGCAACCAACACCCAAGCCCAATGCCACCCCGACGCTTGGTCTTGCGTTGCTGTTCTTTGAGCGCGGTTTGTATCTGTTGATTCACCTCCGCTTGGGTTAACCCAATCTGGATAACCTGTTGCGGTGCGGATGGAGCAGGGGGGAATTGTGGGTCAAGCTGGTCGAGCTTGGTTAGCCATTCTTGCGCCTTCGGGTTGCCTTCCAATTGTTGTAGTGCAACCCGCGCTTCTGCATAGCGTTGTGCTTGTATCAGGCTACGGATGGATTCAAAGGTTGGAGGAGGAGGGGTTTCACTTAGGAAAGAGGGTGATCTTTGGACATACGACGAGGGCGGGGGCGGAGCGTATGGGGCAAGACTAGGCGCGATCTTCTCCAGTTTGTTGAGCCATTCCTGCGCCTTCGGATGGTCTAGCGTCTGTAGCAGTTGTCGCGCTTCGTCATAGCGTTGTTGAGAAATCAGTTCGCGTGCTTGCTCAAAACGTTCTTTGGACATACTCTCCCGTCCCTTCAACCAAGTGTCGATACACCCCCCATCATACTTGATTTCAAGGGGAAGGGTAAACGGTTTATCACGACAAAATCAAGAAGGTATGTGGGCAAACCGTCGGGCTTGCCCACGCTTATTTTTAGCGGAAGAAGAAGTTATTGCGGGGGGCGTAGCGTTCTTCTTTGAAGGGGTCGCCATGGTTGTGATACCCTCCCTGCTCCCAAAAGCCGGGCTTGTCCACTTTGCTGAACTCTAGCCCACGCACAAACTTTGCGCTCTTCCAAAAGTACAACTTAGGAACAAGCGTGCGGAGGGGTGCGCCGTGTTCTAGCGTGATGGCTTCCCCTTCATAGGTGTGTGCCAACAGCACATCATCATCTAGGAAATCCTCAATGGGCAGATTGGTGGTGTAGCCTCCGTCGCAATGCGCGATGACATACTTCGCGCTGGAACGCACGCCCACTAACTTTGCCAACTCTAAAATATCTACCCCCGTCCAATGGGTGTCCACCTTGCTCCAACGGGTGACGCAATGAATGTCCACCTTGATAGACTTTTGTGGGAGTGCCATCAATTCTTCCCATGTCCAAGTCATGGGGGTATCTAGTTCTCCCCAAACTTTGAAGTCCCAATTGGTCAGGTCATACTTAGGATAGCCTCCATAGGTGAGGACGGGGAACTTGAGCGTGAGCGACTGTCCGGCTGGGATGCGCCCTTCCTTCTTCATTCGGTTCTCTAACTCGCGTCGGGTTGAATCTTCATTAAACATGTTCAAGACTCCTCTTTTGGTCTGGGTATTCTTGTTGAAAATAGTATAAAAGCATCGGGTGGATCGCCACATGAGAGATTACTGATGAAACTGGCTGGCAAAGATGAACAGCGATCTATGCACATCAGAAGCAAAACAATGAGGGCTTCTTACCGATTGCTTGGCATCCATCCTGCAAAAATGTTATAGTTGTGGCACAATACACGTATGGATAAGCTCCCCTAAAAGGATAGGTCATGGCAGTAGCAATTACGCGAAGCGGTAAAAATCAATTGGTGGTGGAGTCCCCGGTGATGCCAGCGGCGGGCACAGTGGGCTACGGTAAAAATTACCGCGAGATGCTCAACCTCAATAAACTCGGCGCACTCATCACCAACCCTGTCACCTATAAGCCACGCTACCCTGCCAACGGCGTGCGCGTTGTCCCCCTCGATTCCGGAGTGTTAGTCCATACGGGCTTGCCCAACCTTGGCTTGCGCAAAGTCATTGATGAATACCGCGAAACGTGGGCAACCCTAGACATCCCCACCATCGTGCATGTGGTGGCAACCACCCTAGAGGAAGTGGCAAAGTGCATCGAGATGACCGAACGGGTGGAAGCAATCCAAGCAGTAGAGCTAGGCTTGCCGGATGACATCACCCCAGAGATCGCCTATGACTTCACCGCACAAGTTGCCTCCATTGCTGAAAAGCCGTTCCTCGTGCGTTTACCCATGTATGATGCCCACATCATCGCCGAGTCGGTGGTAGAGGGGGGGGCAGGGGCTATCGTTGTGGCTGCTCCACCGCGTGGGACAGCGCGTGATCCCCAAAGTGGGAAGTTGGTTGGGGGGCGCGTGTATAGCCCTATCGTCAAAGCGACCTCTCTTCGTTTGGTGGGGAGCCTAGCGCGACGCATCAAACAAGTGCCCATCATCGGCGCGGGGGGGATTCACTCACCTGAAGATGCACGCGACTTCATCGAAGCCGGGGCAACTGCCATTCAGGTGGACAGCGTGGCGTGGGTGTTGCCACGCATGCTTGAGATCATTGCGCGTGATTTGGGTGGATTGGTCTTGACTCGTGAGACGGGCGCGATGGCGGATGAGTGGTTCACCGGCATAGGCGAGACCGACATCTTAGGCAAGAGCCGCACCTACCGTGACGCGCTTTCTTAACGTTCTTGCTCATCCAACACATCCTGAAAATGTTTGAGAAATCAAATCCAAACTACGTGGTATCTTGTGGAATATTTAGTTATACTCAATATGACTTACTCTTCTGTCCACCGAGTGCCCAGTAGCCTTTCTGCATGGATAATGTATTACTTAGTGCCAATCCTCACAACTTTGACGAATGCGTCAGTGTTGCTGAACAATTTCAATTAGGGATCGAAATTCAGGCGTTTTCATTTCCCCATATCTTGGACGGGGACTGGAAGAATCTGGTGAAGGAATATCGTCAGAAGTTGAACGGCGTTAACGGCTTAATCAACATGCACGGACCCTTCATGGATATGGCACCCGGCAGCCCCGACCCACGCATCAATGCTATCTGCATGGATCGTTACCGCCACGCCATTCAAATCGCATCCGAATTGTCCGCCAAGACGGTGGTCTTTCATGCCAACTTCATCGCCAGCATCCACAACATGACCTATCGGCGTGGTTGGCTAGAGCGCAACATTGACTTTTGGGGGAGCCTTGCCCAGTTTGCCCAGCGGTATAATGTGATTATTGCCATTGAAAACATGTGGGAGTTTGATCCTAACTTGATTGGTGACATCCTCATTGCTGTGGAACAACCCAACTTGGGGACGTGTTTGGATATTGCCCATGCGAGGCTGTTTGGCTCGGACTATCCGCTAGAAACATGGCTACTCACCTTTCAACCGTGGTTGGTACAGCTACACATGAACAACACATTGGGCAAGCTAGACACCCATAACGCGCTTCATCATGGCGTGATTGATTATCACGAGGTCTTAGGCTGGGTGCGTGAGTTGCCCATTCCACTCCCAATGGTATTGGAGATGTATAAGATCGAAGAAATGCGTCAGAGCTTATCCTATTTTGAATTGCATCCATCCAACCCGAATGACCATTAACCGCTTGGAGAAGTTATGAAGATTGCCATACATGAGATGTTGTTGAATGCCCCCACCGAACGCGAACGCCTGCGGATGGCACATGAGTTGGGCGCAGACGGCGTGGAGTATCAAGCGGAAACGCTGGCGGAGCGCGTGGAGGAAATCGCTATAGCGTTGCGAGACGGCATGGCGCGTCCGTCGGTGGTGCGCTTGGGCTTAGACTTGAACCTAGCTTCCCCTGATTTGGCGGTTCGGCAAGCAGGCTTAGATCGCGTGCGCCACGCCATGACTATGGCGGTGGATATTGGCGCAAGTGGGGTGGTCTTTGCTCCCCATGTGGGAGCGTTGGAATTACCCAACCTCATGCCGTGGCGTGCCTCCAACCAACTCGCTGCCGAGTTGCTCCTTGCGCATTTGTCGTGGTTGCCTGACTTTGCCTATGTGTTTGAGATTCAACTATACCTGCTCCCCTTGCCACAGAGTTTTCTAGCCAACGTGGTTTTAGGGATGGAAGTCCTGCGCAAGATCAAGTTTGATAAGCACACCCACCTTGCCACCCACCTGAGCGACTTATCCACTACCCCAGTAGACCGCCTCGCGGATGCTCGCCCACACATTCAACAGCTTTACGTGAATGGAAATACGCTACCGCATCCGCTATGGGATGAGTTCAAAGAGATGAACGGTTGGGTGACGGTCGCCCCTCATGTGGGGCAACCTACCTTAGACTTAGGAAGCACGCTTGCCCACTTGCGAGCGCATGCCTAAAAGCGACGGTCAACCGTCTCTAGCGTTTGGCGTAATTTAATCATACTACGGGCAGGGTAAATCCCCTTGTTCAACGAAGCCAACGCATACACCAGCGAATCTCGCCCGATAATCACGCCGGGGTTGCACACCGCGTTGCACCCTAGCTGGGTGTTATCCCCGATGATCGCGCCAATCTTCACCAATCCCGTATCAAGTACCGCCCCCTCATGGAGCAACTTGATGGTGTTGCGTTGTCCGTGTTCCCCCCCGGCGGTGACGGCAAAGTTACTCAACTTGACCCCCGCCCCCAAGTTGACATCGCGCCCTAGAATGCTATCCCCCACATAGGCAAAGTGCGTGGCAGAAGAGCCTTCCAGCAGGATGGCGTTTTTGGTTTCGGTGGCATGACCAATTAGCCCCCCATCACACAAGATCGTATTGGAACGCACGTATGCACCATGTCGAATGTGACAGTTCTTGCCAATGAGGGCGGGTCCCTCAATGTATACGCCGGGATCAATTTGCGTCCCCTCGCCAATATGCACCCCTGCCCCAATCACCACCGAGCTATGCACGGGGTAGGTTTCGCCATTGGCAGGGCGATCCGTGTTGAGGCGCGTTTGAATGTAGGGGGCGATGCGTGGGATTGCCTCCCATACATAAGTTGTACCCTCAAACAGGTCAGCAATGGAAACGCGGTTGAGGTCAAAAAGATCACTTGCCTTGAGCATGGTTCTTCCTCATTTGGGATTACAGGGGATAGCTTAAAGTGGGTTGCCCCTATCGGTGTGACAAGGGCAACCGTATGAGATGGGTTACTTGCCCGATGGCAAAAGCGGTTTATCTTTGCGGAGGCGTTCCAATCCTTGAAAGGCAGGGGAGCCTTGAATTTCTTTCCAGCGTGATTCGCCCCCGTCCATGTGCCATTCAACCACATGATTGCCCAGTTCATCCATGTATGCTAAGGCAGGACGAAGCATGAGCATCTGGCGAATGACACCCATTAGATCGCGGCGTTCTTCGCTAGTGCGAAGGACGAAGTAATCGCCGGGTATCCACTCAAACTGAACCAAAATGCCGTGCCAGTTCCCTTCCATTTGAATGGGGCTGGTGGCTTGCGTGCAGGACATGTATAGCCCCTGTAAGCGGTTTTTCCATAAGTTGGTGTTGATGCGCTCTTCAATGTAGTAAGGGCGCGGTTCTGGTGTGCTATAGAACCATGTACGTGATGAGGTTGCCATTCAATTAACTTTCCGTGCGCTTTACTCAATACGAATCGCCCGTTAGTGTACATCAATCGCACGCCTGTAACCAGTTCAAGGTTCAGATAAACTCAACACCATCACTTCATAACAGGATAAGTTCCACGAATTTCAACATCTCGTGCAACTTCCTTACCATCCACATAGATCGTGCCTCGTCCAGGGCTAACATCAAAACTGATTTTCCCATTTGTATCAGTCAACCCTCTTGAATGTGTCCATCCCCAAGTAATACTGACTTCACAACTTTTCCCATTTGCATTCGTTACATGAACGGTAATCACCCTAAAACCCCTTTAATGAATGATAGCTAATCATTACAAACTACATTTCAGTGTACATCAATCGCACGCCTGTAACCAGTTCAAGGTTCAAGTCAGCGTGCAATCCGCCACGCTTATTTTGTGCCACACTTGATCTTTATCGGCGGATAGGACTATCCTTAACATACTGTTTACATACAGACTATAAGGGATCGTAGATGAAGCAAATTCGCGTTATCGGGTTATTGCTAGTCATGCTGTTGCTAGGGATGATTTTCAGCGGAGGGACGCTCGCACAGGATGTCCCCTACTACGAAGATGATACTGTCTTGATTGGGTTCGTCATTGATGAATCGGGCGTGGGTGCCACCTTTGCGGATTCACAATTGAAAGGATTAGCACTCGCCCTAGAAGACCTCAATGCCAACGGGGGAATCTTGGGCAAGCCTGTCGCGTTCATCAAACAAGATGCGGAGTTGAACGCCGAAAAAGGGGCAACCATCGCCCGTCAATTCATCACCGAAGATCAGGTTGATTTCTTGTTGGGTCCCACCAGCAGTAGCGTGGCATTGGCGGTGACGGAAGTCGCCCGTGAAGAAAAGCGCGTGGTTGCCTTTCATACCTCCAACAGCTACCAACTGACTACCACGCACGCTCACCCGTATATGGTGCAAGTGATGCCCCACACCAACATGATGGCACGCTCGGTAGCGGGCTATGTGGCGGACTTGGGCTATACCAATTGGGCATGGATCGGTCCCGATTATGCTTTTGGGCGCGATACCTTTGATGCTTTTGTGCCTGCATTACAAGCGTTGAACCCTGATGCGCAAATCGTGAGCGAACAATGGGCACCGTTGGGCACAGCAGACCTCACCCCGTACATGAGCGCGATTCAAACCAGCGGTGCGGATGCCATCTTCACCAACGTATGGGGGAGCATGGGCGTTGAGTTTGTGTTGACCGCCAATGATTATGGCATGTTTGAGCAGATGATGGTGGCAGGCATGTTTGATACCGACTTGATGAAGGCAATCGGCGACCAACTCCCCGACGGACAAATCGGTTATGGGCGGGCACCCTTCTATGGCATTGATACCGATGAGGTGCGTGCTTTCGTCACACGCTACTATGAAACCTATGAGGTCTATCCTTCTGATTGGGCAATCTTGGTGTATGACGCGGTGATGGCGTTGGCAGCCGCCGCAGAAGCAGCGGGCACCACTGAAGCGGATGCCGTTGCGCTGGCATTGAATGACTTGAGTTTCGCCTCATTGCGTGGCGAGCTAACCGTTCGCGCGTGCGATCATCTTGCGGATGCTGGTCATTACGTCGGGCGCACGCAATACAGCGAGGAATACGGCTTTCCTATTTTGGTAGATGTAGAATTTACGCCTGCTGAAGAGATGTGGTACACGTGCGAAGAAGTTGAGGCATTCCGTCAACAACCGTAAGTAGCATGGGTGTTTCACCCTA
>JBMOEO010000064.1:0-22065 GCA_049318945.1 Phototrophicaceae bacterium
CCCGACAACCGCGTTGCAGTACGCCCTACTCTTTAACGCATAGCACAAGACCCACTCACCACAATGAATGGTGGGCGGGTCTTGGCAGTGGCAATCTAGGTATTGGGGCGGTTCATGTTCTGTACAAAGTCTTGCATCATCTTGGTGAGTTCCATCGGCACAACATACTTGGTCGATGGGCTGGTGCCAATCTTTTGAAGTGTCTCAAAGTATTGAAGCATCATCGTGCGCTCATCAATCAGGCTCGCCTCTTCAGAGATGGACTTGAGCGCAGCCGCATACCCTTGAGCGCGGATGAATTGCGCTTGTCGTTCGCCTTCTGCGGCGAGGATTGCTGCTTGCTTTTGCCCTTCGGCACGGGTGATGGCGGCTTCTTTTTCACCGTTGGCGTTCGTCACCACCGCACGCCGTTCACGCTCCGCGCTCATCTGGCGGTTCATCGCATCTTGGATGGCATGGGGGGGTTCAATCTCCCGAATCTCTACGGTGGTGATCTTCAAGCCCCAGCGTTCGGTGGTTTCATCCAGCTTAACGCGCAACGTATCATTGATTTGCTCACGCTTAGAAAGCACGCTGTCCAAGTCCATATCCCCCACGACAGCGCGAAGGGTGGTGGTGGCAATGTTGATTGCCGCGCTCACCACATGATCGACCTTGAGGACGCTCAACATCGGATCGGTAATGCGATAGTAGACCAAGAAGTCAATCGCAATCGGCGCGTTATCGCTGGTGATGGCGGTTTGTGATGGGATGTCTAAGAAGCGTTCGCGCTGGTCAACGCGAAACGAACGCTCAAAGAATGGCAAAACGATGACCAAACCGGGTCCGCGTGTGCCAGCATAACGCCCCAAGAACAGAATGACCAATCGCTCATATTCCAGCACGACCTTCACACTGGAAATCAATACAAAAAAGAAAAATACAATGCCAACGATGATGTACCCTTGCATGGGAAACCCCTCCATTTTGATAATCTCCTGACTATGTTATTGCTATGCTTGCTCATCTATACATGGTTTCAATCGGTTCAACGCGCACATCTAATCCGTTCACCGCAACCACACGAACCGACGCGCCACGCTCAACCGCCACTTCACACTTCACACTCCACAGTTCCCCGTTGAGCTGTGCCACGCCACGTTCTGGGGGAACAATGGGGAGGGTGACACTCCCAACCGCGCCTAATAATCGCTGGGCATCATTGCCCACTTGGGGGTACTGTTGCATGCGCTTCATGAGTGGGGCAAGGAAGAAGCGGTTATAAGCGAAGGCGATCCCCACCATAAACAAAACCACCCACACGTTATTGAGTGGGTGGATGTATAGGTAGCGTCCCCCGATCAACTGAAACACCAAGCCTAATTCTGCCCAACGGGCATAGCGTGGCATCATGAAGGGGAATACCACAAACCCCATCACCCCGCTCACCAACACAGCCAATCCCAACCAATGTACTGATAGCTGGGACAACATCCAAGCGGATACACCCAATGCCAATAGGGCAATCCCTTCGGCAATGCCACTGCCGGGGATCAAAATCGCTGTCACTCCCACCCATAAACCCAATACCAAGAGGACATAGGCGAGTGTGGGATCAACCACCCACGACGACGAGGAGAGCATTTCCATACATCTTTCTCGCTTTCAACTGTGTGTATCCACTATGTAAATTATAGTTGGAAAATGCTCCTCGTGACATCCTAATAATTAGGGGGGCGGCTTAGCCCTGTGCAGTAGTGAACGGAATGAGCATGGTAAAAACGGCGGCGGTATCGGTGGTGAACAGGTCAGTCACGCTATAGCTCACACCCAACTCCTCATAGATCAAGGCTTGGATCTGCTGACTGAGTGTTCCGTCGAATTGCGCCTCAAGGTCTGCCACCACTTCTTCGGGAAGGGGGACATCATTCAAGGTGGCATAGACCACATCCACCAACACGCGCCCATCCACCGCCGACAACGTGGAAAAGATCAGCATGCGCCCAACTTGTCCGTTGGCGGTTGCGCCTTCCAACGTGGTGAACATGCCATCCACCACAAAATCAACCCCCACCGCGCTAGGGTTATAGCCACTGGTGCTTAATGCCAACATGATCTGTTCGTTGAGTAACGCTTCCTCTAGCGTATAAACCGCCGTGAGTGATTGGTTCTGTAGGTCAATGCTCACTTCGGCATGCTCCGCAATGCTTTGGATGTACGCTTCCATTTGTTCCACCGTCAGGCTTTGAATGGTGGCGGGAATTTGCGTGCGCACAGCATCCGCCGTAGCGCGAAGGGCTTCTTGCCCAACTGCGACGCGCGTTTGATATTGCATCACTTGCGCTTGTCGGGTGATTGCCAACTGGGTGGCGTTCACTTGTAGATTCTCGCGGGTGTCTTGGCGTGTTTCTGCCCCCACAGTGGCGGTCGCCTGTATGTTAGCTTGGTTGGCTTGGCGCGTTTCTGCCCCTGCGGTCAGCGTGATTGGTATAGCGGTAGCTGCCGCATCAACTTGCCCCTGTCGCTCGCCTGCCGCGGCGGTGACGGTTTGCCATGCCCCTTCTGCCGCTTGCTGTGCGCTCTGTTGGCGAGCATCCAACGTGGCTTGTAAATTGGCGGAACGGTCGCCAGCGGGCAGGGGGGTACGATTTTGAGCAAGGGCGAAACGGACAACCGCCCCCATGCTAATGACCATCACAACGATGAGTAAAGGGATACGACGGGACATCATGACTAAACTCCTTAGCGTGCTTTGCTTGAGAATACAATCTTACCCAGCAAGATGAATACTTGCCTTTGCCTCATGATAACACGTTCATAATTTGATCTGAAAGTTGACAACCCTCGTCTTTTTGAATTGTGTTAAACTATCAGCAACTATGATTGCACACGAAAGCAAAAAACCAGAATGGATGCACCCCAGTTTTACATTCCACAACGCGCCCTCGCGGTGTTCGCACATTGTGATGATATTGATTTCGGTTGTAGTGGGACGATTGCCCGTTGGGTAGAGGGCGGCGCACACGTCACCTATTGCATTGTCACTGACAGCGGCGCAGGGAGCAACGATCCCCAAGCCGATTTATCCGCTTTAGTGGAGGTGCGCCAAGCAGAACAACGCGCTTCTGCACGGGCGGTTGGCGTGGAGGATGTACGCTTTTTCGAGGGCTATCGAGATGGCTACCTTGAGCCAACCTTAAGCCTTCGCCGTGAGATCGCCCGCCTCATCCGCCAAACGCGCCCCAACATCGTGATGACCTTTGACCCAGAGTTAATCATCACCGAGAACTACATCAATCATCCTGACCATCACGCCGTCGCGCTGGCAACCACCCACGCGGTTTTCCCTAGCGCGGGCACCCGCCCCATCTTCCCCGAACTGTTGGCAGAAGGACTAGAACCCCACAACGTTAACGATGTCTACTTTGTGTTGTCGCATCGCAATAACTTGGTGGTGGACATTAGCGCGGTGATGGATAAGAAACTGGATGCGTTGCGTTGTCATGCCACCCAAATCAGCGAGCCAACCTTGACCTTCGTCCAAGAATGGAATGCTAACGATGGCAAAGAACAGGGCTACGCCTATGCCGAAACCTTCCGTGTGGTACATTTGCAAGATGCTCCCACGCCAGAGTAAGCATCCAGACCCTCGCTATTTTTTGGGGCAACTTTAGGCTATAATCACTGTTTAAGCTACAGTCGCTTGATGATGAGGTTTACTTTGGAAATTACGTGGTACGGACATAGTTGCTTTCGCCTGACAGAACGCGGTAAAACCACCGTGATAACCGATCCCTACGATCCCACCCAACTGGGCATTACCCCGTCAGGTGTAATCAAAGCGGATCTTGTCACCATCAGCCATGATGTTCCCCATCACAACTACTTGCAGGGGGTGGTCTCTAAAGGCACGCCCTATGTGTTGCGTGGGGCAGGGGAGTATGAAATTGGTGGTACGTTTTTGACGGGCATCCCCTTACATCATATCCAAGATGATGAGGTGGTGTTGAACATTGGTTATGTGGTTCAATATGAAGGCGTGAATGTGTTGCATCTGGGTGATCTGGGGCACGTGCCCTCCACCGCCTTGTTGCAATCGCTAGGAGATGTGCATGTGTTGTTGGTGCCCGTTGGCGGAAGGAACACGCTTTCTGCCTCCCAAGCATCAGAGATCATCACCCTCATTGAACCCAACTATGTCATCCCTATGCACTACGCGCTTCCCAATTTAACTGTGGAGTTGGATGAGGTGGAACGCTTCTTAAAGGTGATGGGCATCTCCAACGCAACCACCCTAGATACGCTCAAGGTAACTGGGGAGGCATTGCCAGAAGAAATGGAAGTGGTTTTATTGCAAGCCAGTATTGAATAGATCAAAGGGTTTGGGCACATGTTAGACATGGACAACGTAAAAATCCTCATGCAGTGGGACATCAAAGACGGGCGCGACCAAGATTACTTTGAGTTCGTTGTCCGTGAATTTGTACCCGGCATTGGCAAGCTCGGCTTAGAGCCAACAGGGGCATGGTATACCGCTTATAGTAGCGAGTATAGACCGCAAATCATGGCAGAATTTATTGCTGAAGATTTAGAATCCATCCGTCGTATACTTTCTAGCCCAGAATGGGAGCGGTTGAAAAGTCGATTGCTCACCCACATTGATAACTACTCTCACAAGGTAGTCCGTGTAAGCGGTGGTTTTCAACTCTAAACATCCCATTAGACGGGTGGCACACGCATTGAGGGGTTTGACCATGCAAGACGATGTGAGCGGGATTGATCTAAAAGTTTTAATCTTCGATACCGATTTCTATGCCCTGCAAGCTATGAATAGCTTCTTAGCGTGGGATCGTCGCACACGGGTGATTCATCTTGCTGAGACATTAGCGGACATGTGGCGGTTCTTAGAGACCGCCCATGAAACCGAATTGCCTGATGCGGTGATCTTCGACATTGACCAGCACACTCAAGCCGAAACCTTGACCGCCCCCTTGCATCACTTGGCACACCTGTTACATAGCAAGTCGTTATACCGTCACCCACGCCGACAAATCCTATGCACGCTTTCTGACTTGGGGCGGTTGCAAGTCCCTGTTGTAGAGGCAATCTTGAACAGCCAAGCAACGGGCTTGGTGTTGAAGGGGGACATTCGCTTACAAATTGCGTGGGGATTGGTCTTTGCCCTACATCATGACTTTGTGTTAACCCGAAGCCTTGTCCCGTTCTGTCGAGAATTGAAACACCCCCGTCTTGCACAAGCAAGCGTTTTGCCCCGTCAACGTGACTATCCCGATATGACCGAGCGCGTGCGCGAGGCGATTAAGCACACCGTCATTGAAGGGATGCCGGCGCATCTTGCCGCCCATGAAATGCGCCTAAGCCAGCACACCATCCGTAGCTACGTGCGTGAGGGCTATCGCATCATGGAGAATCACGACACCACCCGCTATCCCCAAGACATGACCCCACAAGAGAAGGCTTTCATGCGCTTCACCGCATTTGATGAGGATGAACCTAACCACACGGTTAGATAGCTTGAGGATTCCCCTCGATGAAAACACCCCCCGCCTTGTTTGAACTAACTACCGCCATCACTTATGTGGCGGATGATCCGCGCTGGTTTCGGAAACTCTCGGTCTTGACCGTTGTTTCTGCCATCGCGTTACTGCCTATTTTATGGTGGGGGGCACGCGCCCTCAATCGCCTGCGCCATACGCTAACGGATGCTGAACGCTTCTTTGAGATGGTGGCACTGCTTCCAACATGGCGACCGAGTTTGCCCAGTTGGGAATGGGGCGTGGTCATCGTGGTGGGCTTGGTGGGAGCTGCGCTTTCACTCGGCTATTACGTCCAACTGATCCGCAATGTGCGCCTTGCCCAGCCCCATCCGCTTCCCACATGGGACGCTTGGGGCACGAAAACCCGCGAGGGCGCGGTGATGCTGTTGGCATACGCGCTGTATATCGTGCTGAACTTGGCGGTTTTGTTTGGGATGATCGCCCTTTTACGCCCCATTCCCAACGCGCTGCTGGTGTTGGTGTTGGCATTCTGTGGCGTAGTACCGTTTGCGCTGGTTTTGGCGTTGGTGGCAATCTTCCTCACCAGCATCACCGCCATTCGCTATAGCGAAACGAGCAACTTCTGGAGTCTGTTCGATGTATTGTGGGTGGCAAGGGTGATTCGCCAGCACCGCGCCCTCACCTTGCGCTGGTTCTTCTTTGAGGTGTTGGCAAACTTCGGCTTTAATACCGTGCAGACGATTCCGCTCTTGGGTATCCTCCTCACCTTAACGATGCAAATCCCCGTGCAGGGACACTTGCTGGGGCAATTCGCTCGCGCTATGGATGAACGCGCTCAAGATACATCCACCGTATCTATCCACCTAAAGGAATGAAACCATGAATAAACGTCGCTTTAATCCAGAAATGTTCATCCGCTTTGACCTACCCATGATCGGCATCATCCTAGTGGCAGCCGTCTTGTTTGTGTTAGGGCAAACCTATTTTGGGGTTGGAAAGGTCTATGAGGGCTATGACTTTTGGATGAGCGTCTTCATGGAAATCTTGAGCATCATGGTGACAACCGTCCTGTTGGGGATGTGGGATTCTCGCCGTAAGGAGCAAGAACTCAAGGACGAACTCACCTTTGAGGCGAGTTCACACGCTAACGAAACCGTGAAGCTGGCGATTGACCGCTTGCGTTATCTGGGTTGGCTGGAGGGCAAGCGCGGGCTTTTGCAAGGGGTAGACCTGAGTGGGGCGCACATGCAGGGAGCAAAGCTGGCTAGGGCGAATCTACAAGGTTCTGTGCTAGAGGATGCGCTTTTACAAAACGCCGACCTAGCAGAGGCGATCTTGCGTAACGTTCAATTGTCACGCGCCAACCTTGCTAACGTTCGTTTAGGGAGCGCAAACCTCAGCAAGAGCGACATCCAAGACTGCATCCTACATAGTGCCAACATGGTGAAGACCAACCTCCACGAAGCCAACTTGCTCCATGCCGACCTAAGCGGGGCAACGCTTTTGTATGCGGACTTGAAGGGGGCAAACTTGGGCTACACCGAGCTAGGGGATGTGGCAATGCGTGGGGCAAACCTTGCCAACGTGCACAACATCAACCAAGCACGCTTCAACGAGAATAGCGTCTTGCCCAATGGCGACCGCTGGCAGAAGGGGTATGACCTGCGCATCTTCACCGAAGTTTCTCATCCACAATTCTGGCGTTCGGATGATCCTAACTCACCTGCCTATCATGGGGTGTATGTGCCCACAGGGGCAAATAGCCTTCCGCATCGGCTCTAATCCGCCACCTTATCACATGGGGCAAACTGACCGCCATCACGTTTGCCTGTTTGATGCACTTTCTCTACAATCAATTGGGATTGTCAACCGAGTAGAAGAGGTAAAGATTGATGTTACGCATTGTGAAATGGCTATTGGGAATCATTGGGGCACTGTTGTTATTGGTTGTGGCTCTCATCACGGGGGTGGTTATGTTGTCTACCCAACGCATGAACCACCGTTATGAACTCCCGTCTGTGGTTGCGTTGAACATTCCAACGGATGAGGCAACGTTGGCAGAAGGCGAACGCCTGTACATCTCGCGCGGGTGTGTGGACTGTCACCTTGAGAATGGAAGCGGACGCAACATCATTGATGATCCCGCTTTGGGCACGCTGACCGCCGCCAACTTGACGCATGGCGAGGGTGGCTTGTCCAGCGATTACAGCGTAGAAGATTACATGCGTGCCCTACAGCATGGGGTGGGCAAGGATGGCATGGGCTTACTTCTGATGCCCTCCTATGAATATGCACAAATGCGCGAGGAAGAGATGGCAGCACTCATCGCCTATCTCCAATCGTTTGAACCCGTCCGCCAAATCCATCCTGATTCAACTTTGGGTCCGATTGGGCGCACGTTATTGGTGACGAACCAAGCCAAGTTCATCTCTGCTGAACATATTGACCACGCCACGATTGCCCCTTCAACGGTGGCGGTGGGTGCTACGGTGGAGTATGGGGAATACTTGGCGGTTATGTGCGTGGGGTGTCATGGTGAAGGCTATAGTGGGGGAGAAATGCTAGGTGCGCCAGACGGCTCTGCCATGCCCACCAACATCACCTTTCATGAGAGCGGTTTAGCTGGCTGGTCATTGGATGACTTCACGCTGGCGGTGCAAAGTGGAACGCGCCCAGATGGCACTTCTCTTGATCCGTTCATGCCGTATGGGGCGTATGCGTCTTTGAACGCCACCGAAGTGGAAGCGTTGTACTTATACTTACAAACCGTCACACCACAAGCAGAAGGCAATCACTAGGGAAAAGATGGGGGGGCAAACTTGGGTTTGTCCTCCCATCCGAGCGGATAACTATGCCATCGGTGCCATACGGCGCGAGTGTTCAATTGCCTGAACGGTTGCGCTCACTTCGGTACGACGTGCCGCCACCAGCACATTCACCAGCTTGTTCTGCATTTCAATCTGTTGGGCAAGCACATTTAACTTGCGGTGCAAGTCCACCAATTCCAACTCATTCTTGAGATTGACTTCATAATCATTGCGAGCAACCGCGCGATCTTTCTCCGCTTGGCGGTTTTGGGACATCAAGATCACCGGTGCTTGTAATGCTGCCAGTGTGCTAAGTCCCAAGTTCAACAGGATGAAGGGGTAGGTGTCAAAGGCGCGTTCCCCTAGATAAACATTTAAGCCCATCCACAACCCCATCAACACCACAAAGGTGCTGATGAACCCCCAACTGCCGGCGATGCTTGCCAAGCGATCAGAGAGACGGTCACTTAGAGAAGCGTTTTCGTCGATCTCTTCGTACACATTATCGCTGACGGGATACTGGCGCAAATTCTCCACCAGCGATTGTGCTTCTGGATCAAGCAGGGTATCCAGTTCTTCAATTTCGGTGATGAGATGTTGTACATATTCTTCTGCAGCTTCTTCGCGTAGCGCAGCCAACTGACCCAAGATCAAGTCGTTATACATGGTATGACCCTCCATTCAAGACACAAGGCATGCAGATGCCCAAGTAGATTGGTTAGTAAGAAAATCAATTGTGTGTTGAACAAGCGGCTTTTACGGGGTTAACTGGCGATAGCACAAAAAGGGAGACTCATCGCCGAGTATTAGAAGCAGGAGAATGAGGCTCGAATTTTAGAAGATGCTACCGCCATTCCGTATGGGCGGTTGTTCAGATGATTGAGTAGACATGGTTCCTCAACATAAGTCGAACAATAGCGAAAAGCAAACGCTCTTCAGTGTTCATGTTACGCCTGCCGTGCTGGCTTGTAAAGTGTGGTTGTGTAGAAAAGTGGGGAATGAAAAACCATCCCTGCCTAAGCCTCGTGAATCACGGTATGCCTAGTGTGGGATGGTTTTCGTGTGGAAGGGTTGCCACAAAATAGTAGCAACCCTGTCATATCGCGTGTGTGCAGGCTAACGAAAGAGATTATTCAAACAATGCGTTCACTTCTGCGTTAGCAGCAGTCAATGTGTCTTGTGCGGTGGCTTCGCCCAAAGCGATGGAGTCCATAGCTTCGCTCATGATGGTAGCGATTTCACCACCGAAGTCGGTGATTGGGAACAAGAAGGTTCCGTTTTCTTCAGTAGCTTGGAGGGTGAACGCGCTCACATCTACGCCAGCTTCAGCGCGAACTGCGAGGGAGGCTTCAACACCTGCTGGGGTAGCGGGGAAGACCACGCCAGAGTTACCAACAGTCAATTGGCAATCTGCAGATGCAAGATATTTCACCCATGCCCAAGATTCTTCGAGGTGTTCCGTACCAACCCAAATGGAATCTGCCAAACCGTTGAACATACTCTTGCGTCCTTCAGGACCGATTGGCAAGCGAGCAAAGCCCACTTCAAATTCGCTGCTCAAGTATGCACCGATCATCCAAGAACCATCGAGTGCCAACGCACCTTGTCCTGCTTGGAACATTGCCAATTGACCCAAGCCTTGAACGTCAGCCAAAGCAGGAGCGAAGTGGTTAACGGTGGATTGGTCAAAGTACCATTGAATAGATTGAATGAAGCGTGGGTCATCGTAGTAGTATTGGCTACCCCAAACTTCGTTGCCGGTGTGGTGCCAGCCGGTGGTAGCGGCAAACGCGCTCCATTCGGTTTGACCAGCGAAACCGCCGGAACCGGGGAACAAGAAGCCGTATTGAGTGACGTTTGCAGCATCAAATTCTGCGCTCATGCCGTTGTTGCCGTTGGCATCCAAAGTCAAGCGAGCGATCATCTCGCCGAAGGTGCCACCATCTTCTGGGTTCCAAGTCAATTCGTTGAGTTCTGCAGGATCAACACCAGCAGCTTCAACCATTGCCTTGTTGTAAACGACAGCTACAGTGTCCCAGTCTTTGGGCATACCATAACGGCTGCCATCACGAGTCCAGAGTTCTGCCAAGCCGGGCAAGTAGATGTTGGTATCAATGCCGTCACGTTCAACCAAAGGTTGAATGTCAACCAATTGTTCAAGCGCAACGAATTCAGGATATTTAGCGAGGTGGTTGGTGAATACGTCTGGGGTGTCGCCACTAACGAAACCAGTGGTGATCGCAGTCCAGTAGTCATTCCAACCCAATTGTTGGATTTCAACGTTGATGCCAGGGTTAGCTGCTTCAAAGTCTGCAGCACATTGTTCATAGGGGGGCAATTGGTTGGTGTCCCACAGAACATAACGAATGGTGACAGCATCTTGTGCACCCACAACGCTGACCATAGAAACCAAGAGAAGAAGAAGTGCTACGATACTAAATGCCTTACGGTTCATTGATATTACTCCTAAAATGAAATTGTTCAGCTAGATTGTTCGTTATCATTTACGCGCCTGCATAGAACGCTTTGTGACCAAATGTTATTTGAATCCAGAGAACTGGATGCTATCGACGACCTTCCGCCCAAAGAAGATGAAGATCAGGACGGTTGGTACCATGGCAACGGCAGTACCTGCCATTAGCCCTGCCCAATCGGGCGCACCTTGTGGCGTTTGGTCGCGGAAGATCGCCAGCGCAACCGTTAACACGCGGATGGATTCATCGCGCCCTACCAAGAAGGGCCACAGGTATTCGTTCCAACTCTGAATGAAAATCAGAATCGCAATGGTTAAAATGGGACCCTGCACGAGGGGCAACGCCACACGCCAAAAGATGCCAAAGCGTGTTGCACCGTCTAGGGTGGCGGCTTCAATCAAGTCTTTGTTCAGGCTCAAAAAGAACTGTCGCATGAAGAAGACCGTGAACGGGGTCATCAGGAAGAACGGGGCAACCATTCCCACGAACGTTCCATTCAACCCAAGCTGACGGATGAAGACGAAGTTGGGGATGAATAGGACAATCCCCGGCACCATCAAACCCGTCAAATACATGAAGAAGATTTGATCGCGGAAGGGGAAGTTCAAACGGGCGAAGGCATACGCTGCCATCGTGCTGAAGATGGTTTGCCCCAGCATAATCAAGCCGGAGAATATGAACGAGTTGCGCATGAACAGCCATAGGTTCAGCTTGGCGGTGGAGATATTGGGATTGACAATCCCCATGCCCACCAAGTCTGTCCCGTCGATGATCCCCAAGACACGCTCAAAGTTGAGCAGGGTGGGTTGCACGGGGAAGAAGTCCGACGTGTTGGTATAAACGAGGTCAGGCTGGGTTAAAGCCGTGCGGATGACCCACCAAAACGGGAACATAATCAGCACCACGATGAAGATCAAGCCCAGCCACACCAAAGCATTGCCCAGCATATTGCTGAGGGTGCCACTGGATTTGTTTGAGGAGGTTGCGGGTAAGGTTGTCATTGTCAAAGTTCCTTTGCACCCTTAGCTATAATCTGCTAGATCGGATTGATTCGCCTGCAAAAAGCGCATTTGAATGAGCGTGACAGAAACGAGAATGCAGAACAACACTACGGAGGCGGCGGTGGCAGTGCCCATGCTGATCCGACGGTTGAACACTTCGTCAATGATGTAGAAGATGATAACGCGCGTTGCTCCGGCGGGTCCGCCGTTGGTGGTGACGGCAATCGTATCGTAAATCTGGAATGACCCCACCACAGTGGTGACGAGGACGAAGGTTAGCACGGGGCGCAATAACGGAAGGGTGATGCGTTGGAACTGTGTCCAGCCGTTGGCACCATCAATCTCCGCCACTTCATATAGCGATTTGGGAATAGTCTTTAATCCCGCGAAAATGAGAATGGCGTTATAGCCGGCGTTGCGCCAGATATTGATGGCGGCAATCCACACAATCGCTTGTTGTGGCTCACCCATGAAGTATTGCTTGGGGATTCCAAACAGACCCAAGAACTCATTGGCAATCCCCAATGATGGATCCAAAATCCACAACCACAAGAGCGAGACAATCACGCTGGGCATCAACCACGGCAAGATCATAATGCTACGAAGCAGGGTAGAAAGCACCGTACTGAAGCGTTCTAGCACCACCGCCATGAAAAGAGCGAGGATGGTTTGTAGGGGGATGTTCCACAACACATAAATCAAAGTGGTTTGTAATGCTCGCCAAAAGCGATCATCGCTGAAGATGTCTTGGTAGTTTGCCAGCCCCACAAATTCGGCATCGCTTAGGAGATTCCACTCGGTAAAGCTGATGAAAACCGAGCGCACCGATGGATAGGCATAGAACAAAGTGAAGCCGATGAGGCTGGGCAAGATGAACAGATAAGCCACTAACCACTCACTATTTGCCAGTCGTCCTATCATAGACGGCGAAGAACTTGTATCCGTTTTGCTAGTATGAATCATCTAAATATCCTTCAATAAAACTTGTTTGCTATTCTATTTTACCCTAACAAGAGCTTCCCTTCATAATACGAGTAGATAGGGCAATTTGTATAGTTTGGGGAGCTTTTCCGTGGATGAGTTCCACCAACATCTTGCCTGCCAATCGCCCTTGCTCAAGTTCGGGAGCATGAACGGTGGTGAGCGTGGGGTTGGTGAACGGAGTGAAGCGCATGTTGTCGTAGCCCATCACTGCCACATCTTGCGGAATGCGTAGCCCCGCGTCCAAGATCGCTCGCATTGCGCCCAGTGCCATCATATCATTCATGCCGAATACCGCTGTCACACGTGGAGATTCACTCAAGAGGGATTGCATCGCCTGATACCCACTCTCTGGGTCAAACTCGCCAAAGCGTATGTAGCGGTTTTCCAGCGGATGCCCACCTTTGCGCAAGGTCTCACGCACGGTATCCACACGATTTCCCATAGAGGTGAGCGGACCATAGGGAATGCACCCAATGCGTTGATGCCCCATCGCCAGCAAATGTTGAACCGCGCTTTTGACCCCGTTGAGATGGTCAATGTAAACCGACGGATACCGCTCGTCGCTGACGTTATCCAACAATACAATCGGGTAGCCTTCTTCAATGAGGGGGGCAATCACTGGCTCTGCCCAATGAAAATTAGATAGCACAATTCCCGCCACCTCTCCGCTTTTAAGCATGTAACGCAACGTGCTTAAGTCGTTGAGGTCGTTGATGTGTTCCACAATCAAGCGGTAGCCCTTTGCTTGAATCACGTCGCTGATCCCCGTGAGGATGTTGGGGATGAACGGGTCTTGAAAGACTTGGTAATGGGGTTGAACCAACACCATAGCGATATGATTGCTTAAACCTTCTACCAGCGATTTTGCCGCCGCTTGGGGCACATAACCCATTTCCTCAGCAAACGCTAGAACACGTTGGCGTGTCTCTTGGTTGATGGTGACATCATAAGAGCCGTTCAACACCAAAGAAACGAGCGTTTGCGAAACGCCCATTTGCTGTGCGATTTGCTTTTGGGTGACAGAATTACGCTTTTTCATAAAACACATAAAACTAATTCGTATTAGATATTGTGAGTATAACGTCTTTAATCTGAAATTGCAAGCACTTTTATAGGTAAATTGATGATGAATAAATTTGTGGTATCCCTCAAAATATCAATTCAATTGTATAATGTGTATCAAGTTCCTGATCTATCAAGTTTATAAGGAGGGTGCCCCTGTGGCAGAATACGAATTTACTAAGGCACAAGAAGCCGTTGTCAACAAACTGTATAACCGTTTGCTTTCGTTTGGGATGGCGTTCGGGTTTTATGCGTTCACCTACATTGTGTTTGTGTTGCGTTTAGCGGATGAACTCGGCAATTTAATTAGCTGGGGTTTGGCGATTCAAGGAGTATTGGCTGTGGGGGTTGCGTTCTTGTTTGTGCTACCTCTCAACAACATTCAGCGCATTGTCACCACAGAAGGGCAAGACATCACCCAATTTCGCCAAGTGATCCGTGATATGCAAACCGCCTTCTTCGGGTTACAGATGTCTTTCATCCTGTTCATCATCGTCACCATTATTGGCTATGTCTATGTAGCCGTTCAACTACTCAACCCATAATTAATGGAGTGCGTCCAAACATGACTGAAAGACACGAACACGAATTTATCCCAGAGGACAACCGCTTGTTTAATCGCTTGAGTATGATCCTTCAACTGAACCGCAACCTGTCCATAGCCTATGGGGCGATGGGACTCATCTTGAGCATTGCCCTGTACTTCGTTCAGCGAGATGTTGCTTCGCTCATTCTCTTCATTGTTTTGCATGTGTTGTGGATTTTGATCGGGGTCAATACCCCATCTATCAAGCAACATGTCTTCGGCATCATCAATGAAACAGGACGTGATATTGAACATGCGATTGGCATGATGGAAGCTATGAACCGCGCCCTAGACCGCTCAACCGTTCTCTTTGGGTTGGTGACGTTCGTCCTTGTCATTGGTATGTACTTCGCTTAGTTGATGCACGTCCAGTTGTTACGCTGTAAATTGATCCGCGCCAGCTCTAGTTCAGGCTGTAGAATGAAGGCACGGCAGTAGTCTGCTTGTGCCTTTGCTGTATTTCCTAGCCGCTCATGAACCGAACCACGATTGTTATAAGCAAGCGCGTAAGTGGGATCTAAAGCGATAGCTTGTTCAAAGCTGACCAACGCTTCCGATAATTGCTCCAAGTACAATAGCGCAAACCCCTGCCCCACATACGCCAAGGTATAATCCGGTTGCTGTTGAATCACGGTGGAGAAATCCGCTAACCCTTCTTCAAATCGTCCCAAGTCATTATAGGCAACCCCCCGATTGTAATAGGCTAGGGTATAGGTTGGCATTAACAGAATGGTTTTGCTGTAATCACGAATGGCGGATTCTAAATCGCGCTGTACAAGATAGAGGTTGCCTCGATTGTAATAGGCATCAGCAAATTTGGGGTCAAGCGTGATGGCGGTTTGATAATCGGCGAGTGCATCCGTATACAGGAATAAAGCACTGGATAGGTTGGCGCGGTTGTAATAGGGGGCAGGATTGCTGGGGTTCAGCGCGATGGATAATTGATATTGTTCAAATGCCTGCTCATATTGCCCAAGCTGATAATGTGCCTGTGCCAGATCATTGTAAACCGCGTCGTTAACTTCACCAAGCTGTAATGCCTGTTGCAGGGCAGCACGAGCGGCAGCGTATGCCTGTTCTTCCCATAACAACCGTTTGCCCAACTGAGCATATCCCGCCCCATCCAACCCTTGCCCAAGCACCCATGCCACGGTTGCAGTGGCAGCATTCTGATAGACCACTGTGGGGGAGGCGGTGGGTGGTATAACAGAGGGGGCAAGCCCCGTTTGTGGATACCAAATCACCAAGAAGGTAGCAACTGCGGTGATGAGTACCCCAATCAATCCCATTAGGGCGGGGTGTGCTTCAATCCAACGTAACCACCTTCCCAACACATTGCGCCCTTTCGAGCGACGCGCCCCCAAAGTCTGCTGAATCAGGCTGATGAGTTCACTCGTTGCCTGCTCAAAGAACAAACTGCGCACATCCAAGAAATGCACCCCTTGCGAGTTCAACAACTGTTGTACTGCTTGAGGGATTGCTCCTTTGGGTGGGGTGTATTTCTCCTGAAAGACGGGAATCAGCACCTTGCCATTGGTGTGGGCAATCTCAATTTCACGGTTGACCCATGGGGATTGTAGCGACGTTTCGCCCAGCAAACACACCACCACGCGGCTCTCTTCTATTGCCAAGCGTAGCCGATCCGGAAATGCCCCGCCCCCGTCTTGTCGGCGTACATCCATGAAGACATTCCACCCGTGATGGGTGAGTGCCTCATAGAGGTAATGTGCCAACGAGGTGCTGTTGCTACGGCTATAAGAGATGAAAACATCATACGGCATGATTGGCTTCCTCACGCGCTAGGTGCGCCCTAAAATCTCTTTGGCAACTCGCAATCCAGAATGATACGCCCCGTGAACAGTGGATGCCCACGCATTGCTGGCGGTTGCTTCCCCAGCAAAGAAAAGTTTTTGAGCGATGGGCTTGGCAAACAATGCCCGACAGTGTGCCCCGCCTGGGGAGGTGACGCTGTATACCCCCATTGCGTAGGGGTCTTCGCTCCAATTCATGACCACCACCTCGCGCGGGTCAGGCACATTGGATGCCCCCAACTCTTGACGAAGCGTCTTCAGCCCGTGTGCGATCATGCCCTCATGTCCCTTGTTGAATAGGTAACGTGCCCATTCTCCAGTGGCAAATGCCGTTATGACAAAGCGATCCGTCTGATGCCCAAATGACGGAGACCACCACATCGGCGGATTGTATTTGCTATAGAGCGCGGCAATCCCTGTGGGCAGAATGGGTGTATCAAATACATAGACGAGCTTCAAGCCCGGTCCCATGTCTAAATCCGTGATGCAATGCAGTTTATCCGCTGGGAGGGATGGGCTAAAACGGAGCTTCTCTTTGGCGATGATGCTCGTTGGGACAGTGATAACCACCGCTTCCCCGTCAAACTGTGTGCCATCTTCGCTGGTCAGTTGCACCCCGTCATGCCCCCATTCCACCTGCACAATTGGGGTGTTCAAGCGAATGTCTAGCCCCTGCGCCACATGATGCACGATGCGATCATACCCTGCTAGAATGCGAAAGTCTAAACTGCCCGCGCTGTTATCGCTCATCTCCTCAAGTGCCGCTGTGGCACTGATGCTGTGGAGCGCGTCCCCCGTAGCATTGGCATAGCTACGGCGGGCATATTGTAGTTGGTCACGGGTGAAGCCGATGCGCGTGAGGTAAAGCTGAAGGTCTTCGTCGTTGTCGCGCACGGCAATTTGTGGGAGTTGCCATGTGCGCGTTTGGTCAAAGTCTTTGTTCTCGCGTGCTTTACGCATGGTCAACAATTCTCCGCTTTCCATGCGTACCAGCGAATCATCCAACTTTTGCCAGTGTAGCGTGGGCAAGGTAAGTCGATTGACCAATTCCCACTGGGGCGCGTATTCACCATGAATGAACTCCGCGCCTAGCTCAATTGGCAATCCGTCTACAATGTCCCGACGGGTGTAGATGCGCCCCCCAATGCGTGCGCGTGCTTCCAGCAGGGTGACAGATTGCCCTTGCTCTTGTAGTGCTTTTGCCGCCGTTAGCCCGCTGATTCCTGCGCCAACAATGAGGATGCTCATCCTACACACTCCTAATGAGTTACCACAACTTTCTATGATAAGAATACAATATCATACGGATAACGGGTGAATTTGAGGGTCTGTTTGCCAACTTCTAAAACGCTACTCAAACGCACAAAGTCTTGATCGCTGATGATGAAGATCCACGGATCTGCTTCATCAAAGAAGCCCTCCATGTTGATCTGATTGTTTTGCGCTTCGGTCTTGGGGGTACGCTTCTTTTGTACATCATCCCAAAATTCATTGAAGTTCTTGGCATACCATTGTTTAACAATGCGACGGAACAAATAAGGATAGACGATGGCTTCATCATGGAGTGCGTCAATGGTGGGGATTTCAATCCCTTGTGGTGTTTTGTCTGCCTTCCACACATTGCCTTCTACCGCCTTAGACGCGCTTTGTGCCTTCTTGGCAGCTGCCATCAAGGGCGTGCGGATTGCCCCTGGAAGGGTCATGAAGAAGTAGGGATACACCACACCCTTTTTAATCAGATGAGCGTTTGCGCTTTCATCCACTAGCTCCCCCACTTGCTTGGCGTTTAAGATCGTGCCATCGGCATAGGGTGGTTTGCCGTTGAACACCCACCCCACCGGGCGACCGTTCTTTTCCGCTTCTCGTGTGAGGATGTAGCCGGGCTTGGCATCCTTATATTTTTCGGTGATGGTGAGGGCTTGGGTATCTTTGGTGAAAGTGGCTTGATTGATCCATTGGTTTTGCCCCCAGCGTTTCCAAGTGATATTGCTGTAGCCCATATAACTCAAGAAGACCGTCGTGGCTTGCTCCCCCATCTTTTCGTTTTGGTGATGGTTGCCCTTAGCAGGGGGCTTCATGTCCTTAAACTCCGCCTTCAACCCTTTGGGAGTGGGGAGCGAAGGAGGGGTGAAGTGGGTCTCTAGCGCGTCGATGCCTTCTAAGCGGATGGTGACAATGCCGTCTTCCGCCTTCAGGGCATCAGCAAATTTGGTGGGATCATCAGCAGTGAGGTTATCCCACAACTTGGGTTTGTGTGCTTTGAACTTGATAGAGTCAGCATCGGGGGACATGCCCACCACAAAATATTCCCCAGTGATAAGGGTATACATGCTTAGGTTCTCCTATGGGAGTGCATTATAAAGAGTGTCATGAATCATAGGGCAAAGCGCGGAATTTAGTAGGTGGCAACTTGAAAGAGCGTGTGGCAACACATCACCACACGCTGAAACGACAAGGTACTTTACAGATGCGACGGGCGCAAGTTGAAGCGATATTGACCGGGTTGAATGACAGTTTGGGGGCGTTTTTCCGGCTGATAGTCCGGGTTGCGCCACACGATGGTGACACCATAACCAAGCGTCATCGGATCATCCGGCAGATAATTCGGGATGATGTTGTGAATGCGAAAACCTTTGTGCAGTTGTTTAGACAAGTTGGTATCAAAGCGTACCCCTGCCACAACCTCACGCACGTATTGTTCTACGCTCAAATGGGGGGCGGTGTGATAATCAATGATCGCGCTCCCTGCTACCATCCCACGTAAATTCAATTGCTTCAATACATCAAACCGCGCTTGCATGAGCATGCTCCCCACGCCGCGGCTGCGGTAAGCTGGAAGAACGGCGGATTCTACGCCATACATCCATTCACCGTCAGGTCGATGAGTGGTCAGTCATCCGTAGTCGGTAGTGGTTAGCCAAGATTCTACAAAGGGTTGGTCGGGGTTGAAGTGAATTTGCATTGAGGTTGTCATGCCAATCACTTGATCGGTCGCTGTATCAAGGGCGACGAATTGTCCCTCTGGGAAGATCGAAAGGTGACAAAGTGCTTTTGATGCCGTGATGACATCTTCATATTCAGCAGGGTTAACTTGATAGACTTCTGCCATCAGTCGCTCAACGCCCGCAGCATAACGGGGGGCACTTGGAACGACGATGATCTGGGCAGGCTCACTATCGGGGTTGCGGTTCATGTAATGCGACGTTTTACACGCCTTACTCCTAGTATAGATGGACAATAGACCGTTTATCAGGCGAACGATCCAAACGCAGCGGATGCACAAAATACATGTTTCACCCATCAAATATCATACCATAATCTGTCAAGTGTGCTGTAAGAAAATGATAAACTTGGGCTAAGGGCGGATGCTCCACTTCTCCTCATTGATTTGGGCGTGGGCATTTTCATAACGCGCTAAGGTGAATAGGAAATCAGACAGGCGATTGAGATAGATGATCGCTTGAGGATTGATTGGCTCGGCTTCGGATAACTCCACCGTGAGGCGTTCTGCACGTCGGCAGATGGTGCGGGCAACGTGTAGCTGTGCCGCCACCATACACCCACCCGGCAGGATGAAGTTGGTCAACGGGGGGAGCGTCGCGCTCATCTCATCAATGCGTTCTTCTAGCCAATCGGTTGCTTGTGTTGGAAGGCGAACCAGCCAGCTTGCCTCAGCATCGAGGGGGGTGGCAAGGTCTGCTCCCAGCGAGAATAGCTCAACCTGAATGTGATGCAACCATTCATCAGCATGGGGCTGGAGCGCACGCGCCACCCCCAACGCGCTGTTCAGTTCATCCACTGTTCCGTATGCCTCCACCCGTGGGTGGGTCTTAGAAACGCGCCCCCCATGAAAAAGTGCGGTCATGCCTTGATCCCCTGTTTTGGTGTAAATTTTCATCTGATGCGGTTGCCTTCTTAGAACATTCGTACTATGATAGAAGAATCATCATAAGGTAAAACGAGCGATTCTCCAAACCTCCTAGCGATGTTTTAGTGAAATGCTCATAACCCAACCGAAGGCAGGACAAACACGATGGCACGACGCAAATCGCAAAAAGAAGACTCTCCAATAGAATCGTCCTCATCTGGCAATTTGTTTGATGAAGGACGCTATAAGGCACTTGAAGCAACACTAGGCACGCTCACCAAAAAGTATGGGGAGGGCACGATTGTTCGCTTGGGGGATGCCCAACACATGGCGGTAGATGTGATTCCCACCGGCTCTATCACCACCGACATCGCGCTTGGCGTGGGTGGGGTTCCCCGTGGGCGTATCATCGAAATCTACGGTCCCGAATCCAGCGGTAAAACCACCTTCTGCTTACATGTCATCCGCGAGGCACAAAGGCGCGGAGGCTTGGCGGCATTCGTGGACATGGAACACGCGCTAGACCCCAAGTATGCCGCCCTGATTGGGGTGAATCTTGATAAATTATACGTCACCCAGCCCGACACCGGTGAGCAGGCACTAGAGATCACGGAGGCATTGGTGCGCAGCAGTGCCTTAGATGTCATCGTCATTGATAGCGTCGCCGCTCTTGTTCCACGTGCCGAAATTGAAGGGGAGATGGGGGATTCACACGTTGGGTTACAAGCGCGTTTGATGAGCCAAGCACTGCGTAAGTTGGCAGGTGCCATCAAGCAGAGTAACTCGGTGGTCATCTTCACCAACCAGCTACGTGAGAAAGTGGGGGTGATGTTCGGTAGCCCAGAGACCACCTCCGGGGGGCGTGCCCTCAAGTTCTATGCCACCGTTCGGCTTGATATTCGGCGCATCCAATCCATCAAACAAGGTGGAGAAATCATCGGCAATCGCACGCAAATCACCGTCAAGAAAAATAAGGTTGCCCCACCCTTCCGTGAAGCAGAATTCGATATTATGTTCTATGAGGGTGGCATCAGCAAAACAGGGGAGATTGTGGACTTGGGCACTAACCTTGAAATCATCGAGAAGCGTGGGGCGTTCTTCCGCTACAACGATGAGATGATTGGGCAAGGGCGAGAAAATTCCAAAGTCTTCTTGACGGAACATCCGCAAATGATGCTTGAGATCGAAAACAAAATCCGCACGCACTACAGTTTACCATTGGCAGAACAGGTAGAGTTGCCAACCCCACCCGTTCCCCCGTCTTCGCGCTCAGGCACAACCGAGCAAGCCAGCTTCCTTGAAGGGGCAGACGGCGACGACTAACGCATAGCATACGATGGGGTCAATGCTTTACGGTGTTGACCCCGCTAACCAAAGCGAGTATAGCGTGTCACGACTCACCCCCAAACAGTTTGAAGACCAACTCAAGCAGGTGCTTCCCTTAGCATCCTCTAGCGCATTGGTGCGCTGTCTCTTGCGCCTGCCCACCCAGTGGGCACAGTTCAATGATCGCCATACCGCCCAATGGCTAGGGAAATTCTTCACCGTGCATCCCTTGCCCAGTGACTTAGAAGCTCTTTCGCTTGAGCAACTCTTGTTACAGACTTTGGACGACGCAACGCGCCAACAAGCAGGATGGTTTGCTTATACCCTCCAGCAACGTCAAGTAACCCATTTTGAAGAGCGCATGCTGGATGTGGACTGGATTCCAACACGCTCCACCCAACGCGCTTTTCATCGTCGGCGCATGGTGGCGACTGGGGGCGTGATCGGATTTTTGTATGGGGGCATGCTGGCGGGTGGGGCTGGCATACCGTTTGGGTTTGTCTTAGGCATGACGATTGGCTTGGTGGGAGGGTTGCTCTTCATCGCGCTCGATCAACTGGTGAACCGCGACAAACCGCTCAACTTGCCAACTGTGTCTGACATCAACCTAGTGTTAGCGGCGGTTGTTTTGTTTGGGGGGATGGTGCT
>JBMOEO010000065.1:0-21950 GCA_049318945.1 Phototrophicaceae bacterium
AGGAGTAACTAGCCATGTGAACTCAGATATAAGGAATATCATGAACGTTCGTGGAATAAGGGAAAATATTGCCAATATCGTTATCGGTAAGCCGCTAGAGACCTCGCAAGTTAGCCACCAAACAGCCTCTAACCCAATTGCCTTAGCCGTATTAGCAAGTGATGCACTTTCGTCGGTTGCGTATGCTACAGAGGAGATTTTAATCATCCTCAACACCGCTGCTATTGGCAGTGTCATCTTCTTAGGTTTTCAAGGGAATGGTATCTCTATACCGATTGCAATCTCAATTGCATTGCTAATCACTATCGTCACCATTTCCTACCGTCAAACCATTTTCTCGAATCCCGCCGGGGGTGGAGGGTATCGGGTAGCGAAAGAAAACCTAGGTGAAGAACTGGCACAAGTGACAGGTGCCGCTCTCCTTTTGGATTATATTCTCACGGTTGCTGTGAGCATCAGCGCGGGGGTTGCCAACGTGGTCAGCGTGCTACCTGACCTATCCCCCTATCGTGTACACTTGACGATATTTGTCATCATCGTGATGACCTTCATTAACTTGCGAGGGGTCAAAGAAAGTGCACGCCTCCTTGCCGTGCCCACCTATTTCTTCCTGTTCATGATGGGCTTCACATTAATCTTGGGGTTCATCAAAATGCTAACGGGCACCCTCGACACGGTATCAGGAGTAGAAGCAATTCATCATGATGTCTTGGAACCCCTCACCCTTTTACTGTTATTGCGTGCTTTCTCATCAGGGTGTACCGCCCTAACGGGGATTGAGGCAATCTCCAACGATACCCAGATCTTCAAACAACCGCGTGCAAAGAACGCTGCCAACACCTTGGCGGTCATGAGCATGATCCTGATTACCCTGTTCTTGAGCATTACCGTTTTGGCGAATGCCATCCAAGCTGTGCCCTCTCATGATGAAACCATCATCAGCCAACTAGCGCGTACCATCTATGGTGAAGAGGGGTTGGGTTACGTGGGATACGTGATGACCATCACCGGGGCGTTCGCCATTTTGTTCATGGCGGCAAACACCCCCTTTGCAGATTTTCCGCAGTTGGCTGCCTTAAGCAGTGGGGATGGGTTCTTGCCACGCCAATTAACCTATCGTGGGAGACGTTTGGTTTTCAATTGGGGCATCGTCACCCTTGCTGTTAGTTCCATTCTGATTGTCATCATTACGGGTGCAAAAGTTACCAATCTGATCCCGTTGTACGCCATTGGTGTATTCCTCGGGTTCACCATCAGCCAAGCAGGCATGATGCGTCGCTTTTGGCGAGCAGGGCACCTCAAGCCGGGCGAGTTCACCTATGGGCTAGAAACCAAAATCGAATATGATCCCAATTGGATCATCAAGTTTGCGATCTCAGCAGTGGGTTCATTGGTGACGTTCATCGTTATGGTGGTGTTCATCATCACCAAGTTTACACACGGTGCCTGGTTCATCGTTCTGATTATTCCGCTGTTGGTGTGGATCTTCTTTGGGATTCACCGCCACTACAAAGAAAGCGCCGCTAAACTTAAACTGGAAGAAGTTCCCACATTCAAACATCAAGCCGTTGTCTTTGATCCAAAAGAGCATACCGAACTGGGGATTTACTTCTGTGATACATGGTCAAAGTTAGCGGTGACGGTGGTGGGAGCAATTCTCAAGCGTGGCATCCCGATCAAGATCATTCATATCAACGTGGATGAAAAACGTGCGAACGCCTTCTTGAAACGCTCGAAAGAAATCGTTGCTGAGAATGGTTGGTCAGAAGAAGACATCATTTATGTTCGCCAAGAACCCTATCGTGATCTGTACCACAACATCAGTGATACACTAAAAGAGATGCGCCAAAGCTACCCCAATGTCCACTTTGACATTTACATTGGCGGTTTGCGGACGCGCTTCCCGTATTCAATGTTGCACATGTCTACTGACCGCTTCTTGAGCCACGCGCTCATTGAAGTGGATGAAATCTCCTTGACGGTCAAGCAGGTGGAACTAGACAAGTTACCCTTGCCCGAAGGGTTCAAGGTGACATTTGAACATGCCGTCGATCATCACTTTGATGAAGATATAACTGCTTCTGAAAAGCACAGCTAATTCAAGTGGTGACATTTGAATAATGTAGTCAGACAGGGGGTTCGCCCCCTGTTTTGCTATCCCCCTTGCGTGGCAAGATCACCCTTCCCACGCAATCCCACCGCTACGCTGGAGTGTGTTATAATCTGCCCCGTCCAACACGGACACACCAGATTAATCTGTCGCCTATAGAAGGGTTGCCATCCATGATCCTAGATCGTGACTTACAACGCTATATCATCTATGAACAAGACACCATCGCCAACGCGCTCAACCGTATCATTGATAACCGTAGCCAAATCATCTGTGCGATTGATTCGCATAATGTCATTCAAGGGTTGTTCACCAATGGGGACTTCTTACGCTGGGTGACAAGCCAGCCCCAAGTTGACCTTACCCACCCGGTTTCTGTCATGATGAATCGTCAATTCCTCTATGCGCATTTGGACGATGAACCCGCCCTCATTGAAGAGAAACTTAAGCAGGTGTTGTATGTACCCATCGTGGATGAACGCCATCACCTGATCGCCGTGGCACGCCAGCGCGATGAGCGTCTACAAATCGGACAGTTCAGCATTGCATCGGATACCCCTGCGTTCATCATTGCGGAAATTGGGATCAACCATAATGGGAAGCTAGAGATTGCCAAGCAACTGATTGATGCAGCGGTGGAAGCACAAGCCAACTGTGCCAAGTTCCAAATCCGCAACCTCAAGAAACTCTATCACAATGCAGGGGATGCCAACGACATCCGAGAGAACTTAGGCTCGCAATATACGTTGGACTTGCTTTCACGTTTTCAACTGACCGAAGCAGAAATCATCGAAGCGTTCGATTATTGCAAAGCGCGGGGGATTTTGCCCCTGTGTACCCCGTGGGACTTGGATAGCTTGCAGTTGCTAGAAGACTACGGGATGCAGGCGTACAAGGTTGCCTCCGCCGACATGACCAATCACGAGCTATTGCGTGCGATGGCGAAAACGGGCAAGCCGCTCATCTGCTCAACCGGGATGTCTGATGAAGATGAGATTCGCCAAACGGTTGACCTGCTTCAAGAGTTGGGGGTGCAGTATGTGTTATTGCAATGTAACTCCACCTATCCCGCGCCGTACAAAGATATTCACCTGCACTATATGAACCGCTTGGCAGAGATTGGGGAATGTGTGGTGGGCTATTCCGGTCATGAGCGGGGCTACCATATTCCGATTGCGGCGGTGGCAATGGGCGGGCGCGTGATCGAAAAGCACATCACGCTTGACCGCGAGATGGAGGGGAATGACCACAAGGTCAGCTTATTGCCGAATGAGTTCAAGGCGATGGTCAAGCAAATACGGGAGCTAGAGCAAGCACTCGGAAGCGCGTCCCCACGCCAAATCACGCAGGGCGAAATGATGAACCGCGCCAACCTTGCCAAGAGTTTGGTGATTAACCGTGACTTGGCAATGGGCGAAACCATCACCGCTGAGATGATCGAGGTGAAAAGCCCGGGACGTGGGCTACAACCTAACGCGCTTGGCAAGTTGATTGGACGGAAAGCGCAACACTCTTTCCGCACGGGTGACTTCTTCTATCCCAGTGACCTAGAAGACCAAAGCATCACCGCCCGTCCCTATCACTTCAAGCGTCCGTGGGGGGTGCCCGTGCGCTACTACGATTACAAGACGCTCATGGGGATGTCTAACCCTGACTTTGTGGAGTTCCACTTGAGCTACAAAGATATGGATGTGGACTTCCGCCAATTCGTTGACCATCATCCCCTCTTGGGATTTGCTGTGCATAGTCCAGATTTATTCCCCGGAGACCATCTGTTAGATTTAGCGGCAAAAGATGAAAGCTATCGTCAACGCTCGATCTATGAGTTGCAACGGGTGGTGAACCTCACGCGCGAGTTGAGCGCACACTTCCGCCCAACCGAACGCCCGATCATCATCGCAAGTCTGGGCGGGTTCACTAAAGATGGTTTCATCCAAAACGGGAAAGAACGCAAAACCATGTATGACCGCATCGCGGATAGTCTACGCCAAATTGACCAAACCGACGTGGAAATCATTGGGCAAACCCTCCCCCCCTTCCCATGGTATTTTGGTGGGCAGATGTTTTTGAACTTGTTCACCCTGCCCGACGAAATGATCACCTTCTGTGAGGAGTACAACTATCGCATCTGCTTTGATACCTCACATTCTAAGTTAACTTGTAGTCATTACAAGTTATCGTTCAAAGAGTTTGCGGAAAGCGTCACCCCCTACGCCGCCCACCTGCACGTGGTGGATGCGCTGGGTGTGGATGGAGAAGGGGTACAAATTGGTGAAGGGGATATTGATTTCAAGATGCTGTGTGAAATCCTAAACCGTCTTGCGCCGAATGCTTCCTTCATTCCAGAGATTTGGCAGGGACATGAGAATAACGGGGCTGGATTCTGGAAAGCACTGGAACGCTTAGAAGGATTGCTCTAGCGTCTCCAGCCAGTCCAACACTAACTGTAGGGCTTGGGTTGCGCTGTGCATCCTGACCGTCTCACGATCCCCCGCCCAAACATAACGAAACGTTTGGGTGGGGTGCGTGGGGGTTGCCAAGCCCATATAGGTTAACCCGACGGGCTTGGTGGGTGATCCACCGCCGGGACCGGCAATCCCCGTGATGCTTAGGGCAATATCTGCGCCGAGCAACCGCCTAGCACCCTCTGCCATTTCGAGCGCGGTTTCTGCACTCACCGCGCCGTAGGTTTCCAGCGTATGGTGTGAAACCCCCAACACTTGCTCTTTGACCGAGTTGGCATAGGCAACTACCCCACCCACCACATACGCACTACAGCCGGCTTGGTCGGTTAGGCGTTTGGCGATTAACCCTCCTGTACAGGATTCTGCTAGGCAAATGGTGAACGAGTGTTGTAGCAGTTTCTGCGCCAAGCGTTGTTCAATCATGATTCGTTCCTCGCTGATTTTGATTACAAAGCAGAACCAATCGCCAGCAGGTCATTGAGCAACCCATAAGCGGTGACGTGTTTTCCGGCACCTGCCCCAACTAAGGTGACATCCCCCAGTAAATCAGTGGTGAAGGTGATGGCGTTGGTTGCTCCGCTCACGCCTGCCAATGGGTGCGAAATCGGTAGGCGCGTGGGCATGACCGAGCCTCCATGTGGGGTAATCTGGGCGATGAGCTTCCAGCGTTCATGGTGTGCCTGCGCCTCTTGGATGTCTGCAGGGGTGAGCTGGCTAATTCCTTGTACGGTCAAGTGTTCAAAACTGAGCGACTGCCCAAAAATTGCCGCGCCCAAAATGCGTAGCTTGCCCGCTGCATCCCATCCATCGACATCGGCGGTGGGGTCAGTTTCGGCATAGCCCAATGCTTGCGCCTGTGCCAGCGCGTCTGCATACGACATGCCACCTTCCATCTGGGTGAGGATATAGTTGGTCGTGCCATTCAAAATGCCCCGCACCGCCTCAATCTGGAGACCGCGTAGCCCGTGTTCCAACAGTTGAAAGCACGGGGTGCCCGCCATCACCGTTGCTTCATAGCGCAGTTGTACGCCACTGATACGCGCCAAAGTGGTTAACTCCTTGAGTGCCACCGCGACAGGTCCCTTGTTGGCAAGGACAACGTGTTGCTTATTGCGTAGGGCATGGCGTACATACTCTAGGGCGGGTTGAGCGGTATCCAATTGTGAGGGGCTAACCTCCACCATAACATCTGCCCCACTAATGCGAAGCAACTCAAGCACGCCCAAATCACGCACTAGCCCCATGCTATCGGGATAATGCGCAAAATTTTCTACTGTGGCGGGTGCGGTCAAAGCGTGGAGATCTAGCCCATTACGATGAATCAGCGTGCCACGTGAGCGCGTTGCCACGCCAACCACCTGCACATTCAAGCCGTGTTGTGCTTGCAACTCAGCGTGTTTGTCACGTAGGATTTCTATCAATCCCTGCCCAACCACCCCATATCCAATCAATGCAATCTTCATTTGATGATTTCCTTGTGATTTCTTAAATGAATGTTATCGAGGGGTTATCCTAACAGGTGTGCCCCATATTGCTCAATTGCAAGCCAAAAACTCCCCACACCATGGGGCGATCCCATACGCTCAAAATCATCGGGGAGCGCGTGATGAAGCACGTCAGGCGAATGAAGCGGAATGGGGTACAAGCGTTCTACCTCCCATCCACCCATTGGGTGGCGGTTGAGCGTGTCATAGATAGCGGGGTCATGAATGCGTAAACATGCCGCCACGTTGAAATCTGTGGTGAGGGGGCTATAGACGATGCCCGTATACGTCAAGCTGGCAGAGCCATTCTCCAACAGCGTGGTGAGGGTTTGGGCATGGGGATGGTCTAGCGTGGTCTGTGCTTCTGGCACGCCCCAACATTCTTCGACATATTCTAAGATCACCTGTTGGTGTAGGCTTCCGCGTTGTGGCTCAATGGTGAAAGAGGGCAACACGTGATATTGATTAGGATCAGCGGCGGTGTGGGCGGAGCGTCGCATCAGCACGGCAACCTCCCCGTGATCGGTGGCGAAGATCGTCAGCACGCTCACGCCGAGCGTGGCACTGCGCCCCATCCCACTGAAAGGCTGTTGCGCCATTGGGATGATTTGTTCCAGTTGGGCACGTAACGGAAGTTGTGCCATGTCTATGATGGGCATCTGTTGGGCAACCTGTAATAACTCGCGCTTGAGGCTGGCGGTGGTTGCCACCCCGTGAAAGTAGCCCGAACGCTGAACAACCAAGCGGGTTGAGTCTGCTTGCAAAACGCGCCAAGTTGTCCCATCAAACAGGTGCATTCCCCCTTGTAACATTTGCTCCAGTAGCTGGGCATCATATAGCGCAAAATCGCTAGTCTGGGCATGCCCCTCCACCACTTGCAAGATGTCATCTAAGTTTAGCGTTTGTGCCCGTTGTACGATGGCAGGGATGGGCAAACGGTTGGGAATGGTGTACAGCGAATAGTGGCGCGATAGCCAATCCATAATGTGGTGATAGGTGTTTAGGTTCATCCTGTTTAACCCTATAATGGTTGTGCATTCACCAGTATAGCGGAGGTCAACCCGATTATGGACAATACACGCTCACATGCTTTTTTTAGGGAGTATCTTGCCACGCTCCCCCCTGAGCATCCCCACCATTCCCACACCTTCAGCGCGTGGGGGTTTGGAGATTCGTCGGCAATGGCGGATGAATTGGGAGCATTGGTGGTCAACGGCACAAAAACCGCGACCTCTTCCTTAGTTTGGGAATATGAATTTGATGATGAACGCTTGCCCCAAGTGGGAGACCTAGGCGTGGTCTTGGATGGACACGACCAACCGATAGCCCTCATTGAAACAATCGAAGTGCGCATCCTCCCTTTCAACCAAGTAGAGGAGGCTTTCGCCTATGATGAGGGGGAAGACACGCGCACGCTTGCCCAATGGCGTGAGGGACATTGGCGATTCTTTCATCGTGTATGCCAGCGTATTGGGCGCGAGGTGGACGAAACCATGCCCATCCTGTGTGAACGCTTCCGTGTGATTTATATCCCAGTCCTGTAATGGGTAGACTTACCTTGTCTCCAACATTGGGGACAAGGTATCACACGCACTACCGTTTACGCGCAACCATCCACACAATATCGAACGGGTTCACATAAGCGGATTGTTCGGATAGCTTGAAGGTGCGTTCCAACAGTTGAAGGGGGCGTGCCAGCCACGGGAGGTAAAAACCCAGTCGGTCAAGGAACAAGCGCATGGTGACAAACTTGCCCTCATGGCGCACATCCACCACATCAAAGCCGGCTTCGTTGAGCATCCGCGTGAGTGTCTTGACATCGAAATAGTAGACATGCTCATCTGATAGCTTGTAACCAATCCAGCGTTTGCCCGTCAACCGAGCGGGTAGACTTTGCACGTCTGGGGTCATGAGTGCCACGATGCCCCCTGGTTGAAGCAACCGTGCGATTTGTTCGATGTGTCCTTTGGGATCGGGAACGTGTTCGATCACATCCCACAGCGTGATGAGGCGATAGCTGCCCTCTTGAAAGGGGGTCTCATCCAGAATGCTTACATTGTAAGCATCATGCCCAAAGCGTGCTTTGATGTAATCAATGGCAAAGCCAGACACATCCACCCCTGCCACTTGCCACCCACGCTTGCTTGCCTCATCGATGAAAAAGCCCACCGCGCACCCCACATCCAGCAACTTATCGTCACCCTTGATAGGCTCAATGAAGCGGTGTAAGCGATCTAAGCGACGGTTAAAACTTTTGCGAATGTTGCGTTCATCAGCAATGTAATCGTGATAGCCAACCGTGCCATCATCATCATTCTTGAAATAGGTTTCGCCGTAGAGGGCATATAGCTCATTGGAGTCGGGACGTGGGCTAGCATAGACCAACCCACAATTTAGGCACTGTACCAAACCTCGCCCGTTTTCTGGACAATAGGGCTGGCGATCTTCGCTTTGACACAGGTTACAAGGGACGTGGTTACGCTCTACTTGTGTATCAATTCTAGGGGAGGTAAGGGGTGCGTTGGGATTGCTCAAAGCCCGTTCCTATACTAACTATATACAATGAAGTTAGCCATTGTACAAAAGAGTTTTTGAGTTGCTCAATAGCGCGTTTGATTGAAACCAGAAGATGGGCACGTAAAGAGACACGCCATCATTTATTTACGACTTTATCATGTTTATTCGTTTGCCTCCCCATAACATTTAGGTTAGAATTCTGCTACAGAATAGTTAGTAATGTTTGTGTACAAGAGGTCGCACTTATCATGAAAGACAAAATTCTAGTTATTGACGATGAAGAAACAACCGCCCAACTGATTGGCATTTTGCTTGAACGGCGGGGTTATGAGGTGGTCAAGTCCTATAGCGCAGAAGAGGGCTTGCGTGCCGCCTATCGCCATCAGCCGGACTTGGTGTTGCTAGACATCATGATGCCGGATATGGACGGGTGGGAAGTGTGTAAGCGATTGCGCGAGATGTCCGATATTCCGATCATCTTTTTGACCGCACGCGACGAAACCCATGATGTTGTGCGTGGGCTAGAAATTGGCGCGGATGATTACATCGTCAAGCCTTACAACAATGAAGAACTGGTTGCCCGCGTGAAGGCGCATTTACGCCGTAGCCCGCGCCCCAACATGAGCGAAGAGCTATCGTTTAATGATGGTGACTTCGTGATTAACTTTCTCAACAGAGAGGTGCGCGTTCGCAATGAGATCAAACATCTAACCCCCAAGGAGTTCAACTTGCTAGGGGTATTGGTGCGCAGTGCTGGGCGTGTGGTTGGGCGTGATGAATTGGTGACGGAAGCATGGGGAGATGAATACGGAGATGCTATTGATAGCCTCAAACTGTACATTCACTACTTGCGCCAAAAGCTAGAAATCAACCCCAATCGCCCTCAATACATCATCACCTCACGTGGGGTGGGTTATCGTTTCATGGAACGTTAGCTTGTTCGGTTGATGCCCCTCGCCTGGGTGAGTGATCTGTGATGCAATGGGATTCAGGCGAGGGCTTCCCCTCATGATTAGGGTTGATTGTAGAGTTGCTCCACCACTTGTAGCAATTTGTTGATGTCAAACGGCTTCGCCAGCATGAAGTCTGCATAGGATAAAATCGGCTCAACCAAATCTGAAGAGCGCATGTGTGTACCCGTTGCCAAGATGATTTTAACCGAGTGGGTGGGATCATGGGCACGCACCTCTTGAATCACTTCTAAGCCGTTCAAGCCGGGCATGTTGTAATCCACCAAGAAGACATCCGGCAAGCCTAGCTCACGCAATAGACGCAACGCATCCGTCCCGCTTTTAGCCGTCTCCACTTCATAGCCATGGCGACGTAAGGCGGTACTCAAGAGCATCCGCGTACTTGGATCATCATCAGCAATGAAAAAACGTTTATTCATGTCGATATTGTGTCCTCGTATCTTCATCCATTCTAACTTGATTGTAGTAGACCCAATGGGCAAAAAATATATAAAAAGGATGATCTTAAAAAAATACAGCTAAAGATTCGTATTTCATTCGTGTTTTAGGCTATAATCACGTAGGATGATCTTCTATAGATGTACTGAAAGAAACGCATATACCTATGTCGGCTCTACCGAGAATTATCACCGTTGATCCCACTGGCGTAACCGCCCGCAATATTCACGCCATTGTTGAGTTATCCCAATATGCTTGTCGCCAAGTAGACGTTCCGAATGGCACGGAAGCACTGTCCGAGATTCAACTAGGTGGAGCATCCTTAGCGGTGATGTATCTCCATTTAGAAGATTGGCGTGCTTTTGACCTCGTTGATAAAATTCGTGAAAGTGCCCCCAACCTGCCCGTCATCATCATTGCCGATGAAGATGATCCTGTCTTAGAGCTTGAAGACCAGCTCGAACAGGACATCATTTATCTACCCCGTCCATTGGATGTGCTGAAGTTTTCTAAAGCCATCTTCGCCATCTTCAAAGGGCAACACCCCCGTCAAGCCATGCTCACCCAGCAAATCACCCTCTCCAACGTTTTACCCAGTTATGGCGAAGTCCCCCCCATGAACCTTGACCGCGCCAAAACCATCGTGGACAAACTTCAAACCGATTTAGGGGCGATGTCTATTTTACTGGTGGGTAGGGATGGACGAGTGTTGTTAGAACGTGGCACGCCCAACTACATCCCACGTGATTTGTTGGTGAAGTCTTTGATGCCCTCCTCGCATGTATTGATTGACATGCGTGAGATCATCGGGGGGAACACCTCTTCCTTACAATACTTTGATGGGGATAATCGCAATGTGTATGTCCTTTCAGTTGGGCTACATCACTCGTTGGTGATTAGCTACCACCACGAACGTGGCGGACGCGAGTTCGGCGCGGTCAACCGTTTTGGGCGGCGTGCGGTGGAAGATTTGATCGCGCTATTGGGGGCAAATGCCTTCTTGATTAGCAAAGTTACCGCCGAATCAACCCATGAAACAAACATCCCCGACGATGTTCCGCGTCTTTCGCGCAAGCGCGTCACCCGTCTGATACAAGCCATCCAACCTGTTGAAGAGCCAGAAATTGAAGTGGCACGTGCGGCAGAATTTGGGCAAGTCACGATACCCTCCAGAGATGAGCGCATTCAGTTGAACGCCCTCGCCGATGAGTTGTTTGATGTTTCGTTCTTAGACCAAATCGACCAAATGGTTGCCTCTAATGCGGATGATCTGTTCAGTTTGGATAACATTCAGTCCATCGCCAACGCAAATTCAAGTCGGTTGAATGGCGCACGCTTGAGCTTTGACGATGCCCAGACGATTGGTGTTATCAATAGTGGTGACGAATAAGTAAACCAAAAGGCAGGCAACTGCCTGTTCTATCCTTACCATCAGGAGTGCCGATCCTTGGCTAAAACAAAGCAAGACCCATACTTAAATCGTGTTTTAGGCGACTACCGTTTAGATCGTCTCATTGCTGTTGGGGGAATGTCGCGCGTTTATTTGGGTATTGATACTCGCCTAGAACGCAAAGCCGCCGTCAAGATTTTGAACCTTGAGCAGGACTGGGTAGACGATACGATTATTGAACGCTTTGAGCGCGAAGCCAAGTCAATCGCTGCTTTAGACCACAGCAACATCGTCACCATTTATCAATATGGTCAGCTGGAAGATAGCTATTTCTTGGCGATGCAATATGTTGAGGGGAATGATCTACGCGCGATTTTGCAAGAGCATCGCTCAACAGGGATGTACCTTTCTACGCGCAAATCGCTGGAGATATTGGAACATGTTGCTTCTGCTTTGGATTATGCGCACAAGAATGGCATCATCCACCGCGACATTAAACCTTCTAACATTCTTGTCACCAAAGATAACTATGCCTACCTAACTGATTTTGGCTTGGTATTGCGTAGTGAAGATCAAACGCTGGGTACGGCATTTGGAACACCGCGCTATATCTCTCCTGAACAGGCGATTGCCTCTTCACAGGCAACCGCACAATCTGACATTTATTCGCTAGGGGTTATCATCTATGAGATGCTGACCGGCACCCCCCCGTTCACGGCCGATTCTCCGATGGAGATGGCGTTAGCACATGTGAACTTGCACCCTGACCCACCCAGTGTACGCCGTGAAGGGTTGCCCACAGGGGTAGATCGTATCCTCCTGAAGTCCCTCAGCAAAAAGCCGGAAGATCGCCATGAGAATGCGCGTTCACTGGTGGCAGAATTAAAGCAACTGTATGCCTATCATGAGAAGATTTCTACGGGCACATATCCCGTTGTGCGCACGGAAAGCGCGGTTGGGATTGATACCACCAACATGCCCCCACCCCCAAAAACCCCGCGCCCAGTCTTTGACAAACGCTATCGCAGTGCCCCTCCGTTTGGGTTGGTGATGGGCGGGGTATTGATTTTGTTGGTCATCGTCATCATTGGCTTGGCAAGTTTCATTCGCCCCAATGGAGGAGATGCAACACCCACCGACGCGCTGGCAATAGGACAAGAAGGAAGCGCAACCGTTGTGGCTGTGATGACTACCCCAGACTCCCCCTTGCCCAGCCCCACCGAAGACGTGCCCGACGTGGCAACCTTCACGCCCATTCCGCCCACGCTCGCTTTGCCCACGTCAACCCCCACGTCAACCCCAACCCTAACGCCTCCCAGTGGTGTCATCTTGCACCTGATTTATGATGGCGTTTCTCTATCGGTTCATAATGGCTGGACTGGCGCGATTGCCGATACCACCCCCCTTTACTTCGCTCGTGGCGAACGCTATCAGGGAGGGGATGACTTCAGCGGGGATCGTATCCTACGCGATAACCTCCCACCCCAAGCCTGCTTCCGCTTGCGTTTAGACACTGTTACGCCCGATATACCCGTTCAATGTGGCTATATCTATGATGAAGAATATCTGCTGGAGCCAAAACTTTTCTTCTGGCGTAGGACAGAAAACGATACATTCTTCACCGTTAACTGGAACAACAACGTGGTCGCGGAATGCCCCACCATCAACGAGGGGGAATCTGAAGTGTGCGAAGTGATCCTGCCAGAGGACTTATTTCCAACCAGCTAAAGATCAGCCTCAACCTTCAAAGGTTTGATGGCAACCACGCGCGAAATTCCATTCACCGTTTCTTTGTGGATGGTCTCCCAATCAGCAAAATATCCTGCCAATTCCCCGATGCGAAACAATGCGTCGGGGTTGTATTGCGGTTCACGCTTCAGATAATCCAAGTTGTACGCCTCATATAGGATACGCCCGCCGGGGCGGATACACGCTCGCAAAGTGGTAACTAAGGTGGGACGCACAAAGTTTAGCACCACCACCACATCATACGTATTGTGCGGTAGGGGAGCGGTTTCAACATCCGCCGCCAGAAAACGCACCTTGTGCGAACCGAAGCGTTGTTGAAAGCCCATGCCCATCCCAATAGCGGTGGGGCTAATGTCTACCGCATCCACTTGGTAGCCCTGCTTGGCAATCCACAGCGCGTTATGCCCAATGCCACACGCCACCTCTAAGGCACGATACGCACGCGCCTCAAACAACGGCGGGACAAACTCAAACAGCAATGGGTTAGGGGGTGGGGGAGTATGAGTGGGATTGTGTTTGTACCAGTTTTCCCAGTAGGTGTAATCTTCTTGCGACATCACGCCTCTTTTCCTGCATAAATGGGTTGATAATCTAAAGCATTGGGGATCAACCGACGTAGCTCATCCTCATCCGCTAGGAGGGTGCGGTCAGGCTTGCGTTGTAGCCGCCGATGCACCTGATACGCATCGCGTAAAACGGAGAACAGCGGTAGGGTGGACGGATTGGGCGCACCTAGCGTATTCATCAAGCGCGTCACTGCTTGCCCGTGTGGGCTTGCCCAGTCAAACGTCGCTTGCTGGTGGACGAATTGTTGCGCTTCAGTCAGCGTTGCCCCTTGTGGCAGTTGCTTGGTGAGTTTTTCAAATAGGCTATTGATCTGCTGATTCGACAAATTGCCCGCCATACCCTGCACATCCGCTGGGAGCAAGGTTAACGGAACAACGGTGGGCGGTGGGGTGGGTGTGGCATGCGCATGCTTGACCGCTTCGTAGGCTTCCAACACCTGCGCAAGCGATTCACCAAGTGCGAGGGTTTCCATCATGTCTGTAGGGGAACATGGCTTGCCCTCGTGATAGCAATCAACCTGCGCTGACTGCGCATCCATTGCCAACGCAATAGCGTTTACTTGCCAATCGGACATCCATCCCCCTAAATCATCCTGACTGATGAGGCGCAACCACCCGTGAGCATCGGCGGGGGCAACGAATACCTTGACCGTGTGGGGATAGCTTTTGCCCGGCAACATTCCAAACGGGTCATACAGGTGATAACCGCGTGCTTGTAATGCCTGCTTAAAAGTATTCACCAGTGCATCTCGATGGTGTATAGAAGGGGGAAGATAGAATAAGTGTTGCAACATCGTCTCAACTCTTTAGGTGACAAACGTAGGTATGTAATACGCCATATTGGCGAAAGCCAAGCGACTCCAACAGGTTGGTTTCTGTGGCATGGGCGGGATACACCGAAACCGTCGCACGATTATTCTGCTGGGCAATGTAGAGAACTGCCTGATAAATCGCTTTGATGATCTCTGTTTGATAATGTTCTTGCATGAGTAACAGGGTTTGTATCTGCACAGTCTGCCCATTCATCCCCACCCGTACCGCGCCGATGGGTTCGTCTTGATGCCACACCAATAAGTTCTTATGGAAGCCTTTGGTAATCTGCAAGATGTCGCTTTGTATCACCGCGCGATCCACCTCCCACATCTCCACCCCATAATGCACGGTTTTACACACCAGATGCCATTTCCCGATGTCCACTAAGGTACGGGTTTTGGTGATGGAGTATAACGGGGGGAGCAGAATATGATCGGGGATGCTGGGGCGGTTGGCATCGTTTAGGTCAAAGCACCAAATAGGGTGTGCGGATTCCAAGTCAAAGCCAGCATGCTCAAGCATATTGCCGAATACAAGCGGAAGCAATCCCTCAAAGAATTGCAAGCGTGCCACCCGTCCCACTTGGCGCAGATAATCCGCCCCTTTTTGAATTTGATCCTCGCTGATCCATGCCGTCTTACGGCGTGGGGTCATGTAGTTTAGGTGTGCTTGGGTACGGGTTGGATGGGTGATGATCTCTAGTAGGTCTAGCTTTTGGTGGCGACACCCCTGTTTAACTTGTGCTTGGATCAAATCATGCTGAACCTGTCGCAGGATTTCGCGCATGTATGGATCAACCTTCATCGAGGGTTGATCGGTCAACGCACTAGGAGGAGGGGTAGCGGGTGTAACGGGCGCGTCTTGCTCAAAGAAGCTCGCCAGCTTCTCAACCGTTGCTCGCCACACTTGCCGTTGTTCATCCGTTTCAAAATGTCGCCCCAGTTTGTAAAGCGATTCTGCGCCTTCGGGGCGATCTAAGAGCGGTTCTTCTAACGTGAACAAGCTAGAAGAGTCCAGTTCATCATCAGTATCAAGCGGAAGCAGAGAGGAATCCCACGGTTTAGCAGACATGATTGAGTCAGGTAGATTTTTGGGCAATGATATTCAGTGTACCATACTTCTGGAAACGTGCTATAAAGGCAACAAGCTAACTGAATAGATCGGACTTGCTAACGTTATGACTCAACCTATGCTCTATCCTTTGTTGCTTGCTCCCACCTTGCATGTCAAGGTTTGGGGAGGACGTAAACTTGCCACGTTGCTTAACAAGGCGTTGCCCACTGATGAGCCGTATGGGGAATCTTGGGAACTTCACGACGATTGTATTGTACTCAATGGTGCATTAGAGGGGCAAACGCTTGGCGCGGTTTTGGCACAATATGGCACAGAGTTAGTGGGCACACACAACAACCCCACCGACGGCTTCCCCCTCTTGGCAAAGTTCCTAGATGCCAATGATTGGTTAAGCGTGCAAGTTCACCCCAACGATGAACAGGCACACGCCTTAGAAAACTTCCCACGTGGCAAAACGGAAGCGTGGTTCATGGTCGCAACGGATGAAGGCGCACAGCTTGTGATTGGCATTCAACCCCACCACTCGCGCGAGTCCATCGCCCAAGCCATTCAAGATGGCACGTTAGAATCCATGCTCGTCTTTCAAACGGTGACGCGCCATGACATCTTTGAGATGACCGCCAACACCGTTCACGCGCTCGGACCCGGCAACCTCATCTATGAGATTCAACAGAACTGTGACCTAACGTATCGACTCTTCGATTGGAATCGGTTGGGCTTGGATGGCAAGCCTCGCCAGATGCACATTGAAAAAGGCGTGCAGGTGGCAAACGTGGATTTCGTCCCAGCGATTAAACACTTTGATGAAGCCGGCGCGGGGGTTTCCACTTCACTCATCAACATGCCCTACTTTGAGACGGTCTATCACAAGTTGGAAGATAGCACCGTGATGCTCGATACCAACGGGCAAATCTTCCATGCGTTAACCTGTATCGCTGGCACTGCCCACCTAACCAGTGAACACGCGCAACCGCTGACGCTTCCCTTTGGGGGGACGGTGCTGGTGCCGTCGTGTGTGGGAGCGTTTAGCTTAAGCGGCACTGCTGCTGTTTTGGATAGCTTCCAAATCGTCTAGGCAACCTGCTTGGCACGGAAGCGGTCTATGCGCTGGCGTGCCTCGTTCTGATTGGAGGCGATGCTAATTTGATTGCCCAACACGCGATATAAACTCAATAGCGTACTGAGCGTATTTAAGATGATGGGGTTGGTGGAGACGATCACCACCAATCCTGCTGATTTAGCAGACGCGCTCATGTGATGGTCAGAGCGTTTGGCAGCACGGCTGAACGCCTGCATCACGTTCATGCCTTCTAACAGTGGCAACCCCGAACGCGACAAATCCACGATGACATCCATATCATGGCTGTAACGATTAGCAATCTCCACGCCCATATCTAATGCTTGAACGAGGTCTTTAATTGTCCAGCGGTCTTCAAATTCATACAACAAAATACTTTGATCTTCTTTGCCCCACCGAATGGTAATCATGGGTTGCGCTCCTGTAAAACACTAATTTTCTGAAGAGTCGTTCACACTAATACTCAACTTCCCCTCCGCCGTGATCCGACACACCCGATCCGCCAACGGGACAATCTCTGGGTTGTGGGTTGCCATGATGAGGGTTTTGCCTTCTTTGCGCGTGAGTTCTAACAACAAGTCTAAAACCAATTTGCCAGTCTCCTCATCTAGGTTGCCTGTGGGTTCATCTGCCAAGACAATCAAGGGTTCAGTGATGAGCGCACGTGCCAGCGCAACCCGTTGTTGTTCGCCACCGCTCAATTTATCTGGGAACGTATCAGCGCGATCCGCTAAACCGACACGCTTCAATAGAACATGGGCACGCTCTTTAGCCTGGGCGAAGGACTTCCCCTGTAGCTCTAAGGGCAGGACAACATTCTCTAGGACGGTCAATGTGGGAATCAGATTGAAGAACTGAAACACAATGCCAATGTGGTCACGGCGAAAGAGCGTGCGCTGGCGTTCATTCATCATCATCAAATCCTCACCCTGTACAATGACTTGCCCCTGCGTGGGATAATCTACCCCACTGATGAGGTTGAGTAGGGTACTTTTTCCGCTACCACTTTTGCCCAATATCACGAAGAATTCACCTTCGTGAATGTCAAGGTCAACTTGTTCAAGCACATAGCGGGTGCTGTGGTCATATTGTTTGGTGATGTTGCGTAGCTGAACCAGCGTCATAGGTCGTATGTTCCATTATGTTGTCTTAAAGTTACTGGATACAAGGTAACATGGCATGATGAGTTTAGGATGAAAGATGGTCTGGTTTCGCCTAAGAGAGTGTGGAATTTAGCGGAAAATTGCTTTGGATAGGGGATTCCATTCTCCTATGCTTGTCATGCTATGGGCAACAGAGTATACTTTCACCTTCAAGATAGAATGTCATTTCGTCACAGATTAGGTACGGGAGAAACGTGATTATGCAGGGGTTTGATGGCTTTCGCCTTGTAGTGCGCCGGGGACCGCAACCCAATCAGGCGTATGAGTTGAATAAAGATGTCATCACCATTGGGCGTGACATCACCAATGATATTGTCATCAACGATCCAGAGGTCAGCCGCCATCATCTACGTTTCACCCGTACCGAAGATGGCTACACCCTTGAGGACTTGGGAAGCACAAACGGTACATTCATCAATGGGCAACGCATTAGTGGCTTTCGCCCGATGAACAACGGGGACATGATTGGCTTGGGCGAGACGGTGACGCTAGGTTATGAGCGCAAGTCCTTTGCCAACGAGACGATCATGGCAGGGGGAGTAGCACCGCATGCTCCACAACAACCTGCCATAGGTTATGGGGGAGCACTCATTGATGAGCGCGGGGCAGGGCAAATGATGAACGCTGTGCCCACTAGCCCACAACGTGCTGAACAGCGAAGTGATATGTACGGCATGAGCAACCCACCTCAACAACAAGTGCCAGCACAGTCCGCTAACTACTACGAATACCAAGAAGAAGAACCACGCCGCAACCCAACCCTGCGCTTCGTCTTGATTGGCTGTGGGGCATTGTTCCTATTTTGCTGTTGTGCCACGTTGGTTTCTGCTTTCATCATTGACCAAAACTGTTTATGGGATGAAGTCCCCCTGTTGAGCAATGTACTAGCATCCATCAACTACACGGAGAATCCTAGTTTATGTCCATAAACCAAGAAATTGCTGGGGTTTAACAGGCATAATTCGATATTCTGCCGTTGACAAATGATCTAGCTATCGCATAGAATACTAAACGCTAAAACGTTCAGTGCGTGTGTGGTTTATCAAAATTGCCAACATAGCTCAACGGCAGAGCAATTGTTTTGTAAACAATAGGTTATGGGTTCAAATCCCATTGTTGGCTTGTAAGGGTCGGTGTCCCGAGCGGCAAAGGGGGCGGACTGTAAATCCGCTACGGCAACGTTTCGTTGGTTCGAGTCCAACCCGGCCCACTTTAAGCCACCTTAGCTCAGGGGTAGAGCGCGTTCTTGGTAAGAACGAGGTCACGAGTTCAAATCTCGTAGGTGGCTCAAACGTGGCGAAAGTCCCGTAAGAAGCAATCTTCAAGGTAAGGAGCAAAAGCGCATGGCTAAAAAAGGCGTTCGTGTTATGATTAAGCTCAAAAGTACAGAATCACATCACATGTACTATACTTTCAAGAGCAAGCGTAACACCCCAGACCGTCTGGAACTAAAGAAGTATGATCCCGTGTTGCGTAAGCACGTGGTCTACCGTGAAACAAAATAAGGGCTATATCGAAAACGCAAGTTGTTTTCGTCATGTAGGGGCGTAGCTCAGTTGGCAGAGCATCGGTCTCCAAAACCGAGGGTCATGGGTTCGAGTCCTATCGCCCCTGAAAAGAGCTAGAAGACACCGCCGCTAGGCGGTGTCTTACATAATAGGAGAAACATGAAAATGGCAGAAAGCACCCTAAAACAAAAACGTGAAGAACGGCGTAGCCGTCGTCAACAACCCGTTAAAGCGGTGACGACGACCCAGCAAGAGACCGAAGCTGAAGCAGCAGAGAATAAAGCCATCACCCCCAAGAAGGGCGTAGCCACTCCGGGTCGGCGTGCAGCCGAAGTTGCCGAGCAGAAAAAAGAGGAGGGCAACATCATCACTCGCCCACTTTTTGCCATCCGTGAGTATGTTGAGGGTGTGCAAGAAGAGATGCAAAAGGTGGCTTGGCCCACCCGTGAAGAAACCACCCACCTCACCTACATTGTTACAGGCGTAACGCTTGCTTCTGCGTTGGTCTTGGGGTTGCTTTCCTTCGCCTTCACCTACCTATTTGAGTTGGGATTAACCCAACCGCTGGTGTTCATTGGGGTGTTTGTCGTCTTCTTGCTCTTGTTGTTTGCTTATGCGCGTGTTTCTCAAAACACGTCCTCCAATTTTTAGCGAGAGTATAACCCTGTGTTTAACAAATACAACGAACCCCAAGACGAAGGCTATGAACTAGATGACGATGATACGGATGATGATGGTGTAGTGGGAAGTTTCCTCCCATCTACCGATCTAAAAGCCCCTATCAGCTCAGCAGAGCGCAACTGGTATGTGATTCATTGCTATTCGGGTTATGAAAATAAAGTGCGTAGCTCTATTGAGCAACGCATTGATACAATGGGGATGATCGACAAAATCTTTGATGTGGTAGTTCCCACTGAAGAAGAAATTGAAGTGAAAGATGGCAAACGCAAAACCGTAGAGCGGCGCGTTTTCCCTGGTTACGTGCTGGTTGAAATGGTGATGGACGAAGACTCTTGGTATGTCGTTCGCAATACCCCCGGCGTAACGGGCTTTGTTGGGATGGGCAATGATCCCACTCCCTTGAAGCCAGAAGAAGTCAAGCAAATCATGGATCGCATGTCAAACGAAACCCCACGCATCAAGATCAACTTCAAGCCTGGGGATAAAGTGAGGATTATCAGTGGACCGTTTAATGACTTTCCCGGCACCGTTGCCGATATTGACGTGGACAAAGCAAAAGTCCGCCTCATTGTGAACTTCTTCGGTCGTGATACTCCAGTTGAACTAGACTTCATGCAAGTCGAAAAGTTCAGCTAGGCTACTACTGAGTCAATTGGTAACTCCATCTTTAAGGCGCACAACCGCGCCTGTGGATGTTCAATTCATTATGCAATTTTTCGTTACGGTCTTGTCAAAAGGAATTCGCAATGGCTAAGAAAATCAAGGCAATTGTCACCTTGCATCTCAAGGCAGGCAAAGCAAACCCTGCTCCCCCTGTTGGTCCGGCGTTGGCACAACACGGCGTGAACTTGATGCAATTTTGTAAGGATTACAACGCTCGCACTTCTGATCGTATGGGCGAAGTTATCCCCGCAGAAATTACCATCTTCAGTGATGGTTCGTTCAAGTTCATCCTCAAAAGTCCCCCCGCTTCTGAACTCATCAAGAAGATGGCTGGAATTAGTAGCGGTGCTTCCAACGCGCCAACCCAAATCGTGGGCAAGTTGACCCGCGCTCAAATCAAGCAAATCGCAGAAATCAAGATTCAAGATATGAACGCCATCAACATTGAAGGCGCAATGCGCATGATCGAAGGCACCTGTGTGAATATGGGTGTGGAAGTCGTCGATTAGTTTTATAGAACGTATGGAGTTGTGGGAGGGTTGTTTAACCCATTAAAACCACAAAGGATTAAAGACATGGCAAAGCAAGGCAAACGTTATACAGAAGTGACCAAGTTGGTTGATCGTTTAATCAACTATCCTCTTCCTGCAGCAATTGAGTTGGTCAAGAAAACCGCCAAAGCAAAATTTGATGAAACGGTTGAAATCCATTTCCGCTTAGGGATTGACCCACGCCAAAGCGATCAACAAGTCCGTAGCACGGTACTGCTTCCCAACGGGACAGGTAAGACTGTGCGCGTGTTGGTTTTCGCTGAGGGCGATGATGCCAAGTTGGCACTTGAAGCGGGCGCAGACATCATCGCTACTGATGAGATTGTCGAACGCATTCAAAAAGAAGGTTGGACAGGTTTTGATGCTGCCCTCGCCGTTCCTTCTATGATGAAGGTTGTTGGTAAACTGGGGCGTATCTTGGGTCCACGCGGTTTGATGCCTGCTCCTAAAGCTGGTACGGTGGTGAACCCTGACCAACTAGAAAAGACCATCCGTGAAATCAAGAGTGGTCGTGTGGAATTCCGTAATGACAAGACCGGCAATCTCCACATGCCCATTGGTAAAGCAAGTTTTACCGAGCAACAATTGGTAGAAAATGCTCAAGCAGCTATCGAAGCAGTCAATGCTCAACGTCCGCCCGCCGTGAAGGGCAAGTACGTTCAACGCATCACCCTCGCAGCAACGATGGGACCCGGTGTGCGTGTTGATATGAGTACCCCGACGGAATAA
>JBMOEO010000066.1:0-21910 GCA_049318945.1 Phototrophicaceae bacterium
AACAACTGCTCTTAGATGTTGATGTTGCGGTGCTATTGCCTGTAACTCGCCTGAATGTGGAATCGCTGACCACCCCATTCTCGCCCATTTCGCTCATCACAGGTAATCTGTATTGGTTGCGCCTGTTACAACAACATGGCATCCCTCCTGAATCTTTGGGCATTCGTTCCATCTTGTCCAGTTCTAAACTTGCGGAAACGGATGTCACCCAAATTTGGAATACGGTGGCACGGGTGTTTCCCTCTTTGGTGGGCACAGATTTAGCCTATCAGTTTCAGGCGATCTTGCGTACATTCGCCAAAGTGAACGTTCCGCTCAACAGCAAAACCATCAACAAGATTCTGCAACAGCTGTATCAAACGCATCTCTCCTTACCCATCTTGCTCAACAAGCACAAGGTACAGGTGCTGGGGATTGAATGCCAACCCGTTCAATTGGCAGGCATCTGGAAAGAAATCATCGTCCACTTTGAACATACCGAGCTAAAGCCAATCTTGAACGTGGACGCGCTCTTAAACCCACACTCCCCCACTTGGCATGAAGAGCTGTATCAAATCGGCGAAATGCTCAATCTAAAAGTCCGTAACTATGTACGCTATATTCAAGCGTTAGAAGCGTTGCGCTTACGCTACAAAGCACAAGGCGGAAGTGTGGTGGTGTGTACCCTTCCAACCGTTGCCATAGAACCGCTCCCCATCCAAGAGGCGAATGAGTTTTTCAACCGTGCCCTAAACCACGAACTCCCCGCCGAACAAGCCGAACGCTTCAGCCGTCACCTGTTCTTAGAGATGGTGCGCATGTGCCAATCAGACGGCATGACGCTCCATGCACGGGCGGGCTTTGAATCGTGTAACCTTGAGGCGTATGAGTTATACGGGGACAAGATCGCCCATACTCGCGCCGTCCCCATTGAATACTCCCAGCTACGCGCCCTACTCCCCCACCTCAATACCCTGCATGATACGCATCTGGTCATCAGCAGTGCAGACCTCCCCTCGTATGGGACGCTGGCACAATTCGCCCTGCACAGTAGCGGGCTGGCATTTGCTACCCCACTGGGCAACAACAACGCGCCACTTGCCCTTGCACGCTATATAGAGCAGGTGATCGGCACGGGGGGCAATCGTCTAGTTGCCGGCTACTATGGGGATAGCACATCGTTGTTATGGTGTCTGCAGGGGTATGATGATTGGAAGCATGCGCTGGCGGTCTATGTGGCACAGCTGATCGATCAAGGCATGTTGACCTATGCAGATGGGCAAACGTACCTAGAAAATATGCTTCACCATCACATCCATCACATCTATCACCTAACCGATAAAGACATTGGCACGTTCTTCAGCGATTTGTTTTTATCATGACGCTGGCTTTGGTGGTGGATGTCGGTAGCTCTTCTAGCAAAGTTGCGCTATATGAAACCGCATACGGCTTGGTGGCAGAAAGCCTACACACCCGTTCACACAGCATGACCCGTGAGCCGTCTGGCGTTGCCATCTTCGATGCGGTTCACCTTCGTGAGGAGATCGAAGCATTGATTGACCATGCGCTCACCCACCCACGCGCGGGGGAGATCAGCGCGGTGGCGTTCTGTAGCTTTGTGGGTAACTTGGTTGGGCTAGATCAAGACTTTCAGCCGATCACCCCACTGTGGACGTATGCCGATACTCGCGCAGTGGAATTCGTGCGTGACTTCGCCTCGCTTGATGCAAGCATCCATCAGCGTAGCGGTTGCCATGTGCATACCGCCTATGCCCCCTCTTGGTTCGGGTGGATGCAAAACCACACCCCCCACGTGCTGACCGCTGTTGCCCATTGGATGGACTTCATCACCTATTGTTACAGCACATGGGCACAACGCCCTATTCCCATAGGTGCTTCACTTGCCTCTTGGACGGGCTTGGTCAACATGAAGAACATCGACTGGGATTCAATATGGTTTGATGCTTTAGCCCTATCCGCCCACCACTTCCCACCCGTAACCGTCGCCCCCATCTGCCCCGTTCCCATCACGCGCTGGGATCAACTCAAGGATGCCGTGTGGTTGTTGGGCATTGCCGATGGCTATGCGGCACACTTGGGGAGCGTTGGAGCAGATGCGAATGGGGTTTCGCTAACGGTGGGGACAACGTGCGCCCTTCGCCAATTAACCGCCACCCTTCCTGATCCGCTGGGCGTGCCGTTATGGGGTTATGCCGTTGGAGAGAAGCAATGGTTGCTGGGTGGGGCAACCAGCGAGGGAGGCAATTTGTATCAGTGGGCACGCCAAACCCTCGCGCTTCCTTCGCTTGAAGCATGTGAGAAGTGGCTTGGTGAACGTCCCATCGGGGCGCATGGGCTAACGGTTTTGCCTCATCTTGGGGGAGAACGTAGCCCGAATTGGAATCCGCATGCCATCGGCAATATTCACGGAATCCGTTTTGAGACCACCCCACTGGACATCCTGCAGGCGTTGTATGAAAGCCTTGCCATGCAGTTGCGCCTGATTTTTGAGGAGATGCCCCACGCTCCTGCACAGGTCGCGTTAGGTGGGGGTGCGGTGGAACGTTCCCCTTACCTTGCCCAGTTGATCGCTAACGCGCTGGCAATCCCCACCAACCTGATGATTGGGCAAGATGTCACCCTGCGCGGTTTGGCGTGGCATGTTGCCACCACACTCCAGCAACCCACCCCACCCGTAGCATTGCACACGCTACCTCCCCAACCGTTGGCGGTTGAACAGTTGGCACAGTTACGCGATAAGCAAGTGGCTTGGTATCGCCATATCCATTCAACAGATCACTCGCAATAAAAAAGGGGGATGCTGTTGCCAGCACCCCCCTTTCTGAAACTTACCAGAACTACCCAAACTGAAAGATTAACTCATCCTTGCTACATACCTTCAACAGGTAAGACATGGTAATCACGAATCCCCACCCAAACTTCTGCGCCAAGATGCAAATTCAATTCATAGACGCGATTGAGATTCGTCACAACTTCCAATTCCTGCCCATTTTCCATGATGATGATTAGACGTTCAACTTCACCAGCAAAATCCATTGCACTCACTTTGCCACGCCCTAAAACATAATCATACTGTTCTTCACGGTTACGGGTCAGGAAGACCGATTCGGGGCGTGCCATAACATCAAAGACTTTCTGATCTGGATAATCCCCTATCAATGGAAGTTTGAGATTTTCTAGCTGAACTACATTTGATTGATATTCTCCACGTAGCAAATTCACTTTGCCCAAGAACTTTGCAGTAAAAAGATGTTTGGGTTTGCGATAGACTTCATCAGGTTTACCCACTTCTAAGAGTTGCCCCCGCTCAATAATGCCAATGCGGTCCGCCAATTCAAAAGATTCTTGTTGATCGTGGGTCACAAGAATTGCTGTTATGCCCAAGCGTTGCTGTATTTCACGCAAGTTACGGCGGAGTTGTGTCCGAATATTGACATCTAAAGCACCAAATGGTTCATCCATGAGTAGCACTTGTGGATTTGGGGCTAATGCACGCGCCAAGGCAACACGTTGTTGCTGACCACCCGAAAGTTGGGTTGGTTTACGGTTGCCAAAATCGCTAAGTCCAATCAATGATAAAAGCTCTGCAACTCGTTTATCGCGTTCCTTGCGTGAAACCCGTTTGACATCCAAGCCAAAAGCAATATTGTCGATAACACTCAGATGTTGAAAGAGTGAATAGTTCTGAAAGACGAAGCCTACGCCACGTTCTTGAATTGGTAAATGTGTGACGCTGCGTCCATTCAAATAAATTTCCCCTGCATCAATAGAGGTAAGCCCAGCAATCATCCGTAAGAGGGTGGATTTACCGCTACCCGATGTACCCAACAAGACAAAGAGTTCACCCTTTTCTACATCTAAGGATAAATCTTTGATAACGACATTTTTCTCATAGTGTTTGATGAGTCCTTCAAGTCGTATAGACATTAATTTCCTTTGCTTTCTTTGGCTTTGAGGATATTCATAAGGAGCAAAACCACAATAGAGATGATGCCCAATAGCAACGCCATGCTATATGCACCAATATCGTTACGGTCATGGAGTGAACGGAAAATGTAAATCGTGGCATTTTCAGTTGCACCTTGAATGGCTCCGCCTGCTACCGCTGCCGCACCAAATTCACCCAAAGAACGAGCAAGGCTGAGAACTAAACCATAAATGAGGGCGGGGCGCAACGCCGGGAAAATCACACGACGGAAGCTATACCAGCGAGAAGCACCAAGTGTATAGGCGGCTTCTTCTTGCTCGTTACTAAGACTAGCTAAAACGGGCATCACTTCTCGAATGACAAAAGGTAACGTTACAAAAACCGTGACCAGTAGCATGGCATAAGGCGTAAAAGCAATCGGGATAAACTTGAACCATCCCAAACGCCCAAACAGTACAATCATTACATAGCCCACAATCACAGGTGAAATCACAAAAGGTATATCCACAAGGCTATTGAAAAAATCTCGCCCCCAGAACTTATGACGCACTAAAACCCATGCCACCAGCAACCCCAAAACACCATCAATGATGACTGTGAAGAAGCTAATTAAGATGGTTAGCGATAGTGCTTGAAGCGCATCGGCTTGGATAATGCTGTGGATAATTTGACCAATACTTTCGTTGAATGCCTCATTGATGAGTGCAATGATAGGACCTATCAACAATAGACAGGCATAGCCTACAACTACCATAACCAGTAGGAAGCCACCCAGCGAATTCACTGATTTTTCAGGCATGTGAATTTCTCCTTTGCAACCATTCCACCAAAAGCGTAACGAGCAATGAGATGGAAACTAAAATCACTGAAACCGCACTTGCAACAGGTAAGTTCCCCCCCTCTACCTGCCCATAAATGTAGACAGCAGCGGTTTGAGTCTTGAATGGTATATTACCGGCTACCAATACGATCGCACCAAATTCACCCAAAGCACGGGCAAAACCAAGCAAGCCCCCTGTTAACATTGCAGGACGGATGTAAGGAAAGATGACACGGCGAAAGGTATACCAAGAGGATGCACCCAGCGTATAAGATGCTTCGGGCTGATGAACATCCATTTGCTCAAAAATCGGTTGGACGGAACGAGTCACAAAAGGAAAGCCCAAAAAGAGCAATGCCAACACAATTCCAATTGGGGAGAAGATAATGCGAATATCCCATGTATCTTTGAAGAATGCACCTAGCGTCGTTTGTGGCCCATAGAGCAAGACCAGCATCAGTCCAGTAACCAAAGTGGGGATAGCAAATGGCAAATCAATCATCGCATCAAGGATGAATTTCCCCCAAAAACGATAACGCACAATGACATACGCTGTAAGTGTTCCCATCAACATATTAATCAGGGTCATGATGGAGGCGGTTGTCAGTGTGAGTTGTAGCGCGGAAATCGCTTGAGGTTGGGTAACGGCATTCCAGAAAGATTCAATACCCTCTTGTAATCCACTTGTAAACACTACATACAATGGCAAGAGAATCATGATGCTCAGGTACGTGAGTGCGGTAGCACGCAACCCCCAAGCCGCATAATCGACTAGGGGGGTTGCTTTGATGCTTGCACTCTCATTTAGAGGAGTAGCAAGTTGCATAGTTTGCTTTCTATTCTTGAGTTTCGGCTATCGCTTGGCTGTAAATACCAGTTTCACTGAAGAAATCTTCGCCAATCTTAGACCACCCTCCGAAGTATTGTACAGTGAAAATATCATCGATTAAGGGGAAAACAGTGGTATCAAATGCGCCTTCAGTCCAAAGTGCGGTTGTCGGAACTTCTGTTGCTTCAGCTTCTGGGGTGGATTCAGCAGCAACTTCTTCGCTCAAGTAAACAGGGGGGCGATAACCTTTGCTAATGAATATCGCTTGAGCTTCTGGTGTATAGAGGAATTCCACAAACGCATCAGCAGCTTCACGAACACCATGAGCATCGGCATAAGTATCCACCACAGCAACAGGGTTTTCAATCAATACGGTTGAACGCGGGTAAACAATATCATATTCATCCCCAGCGGCAATCCCAGCATAATACTCATTTTCATACGTGAGAAGAACATCGCCAATACCGTTTGCAAAGGTAATCACACTTTCACGTGCACCCGGATCAAAAACAGCAACGTTTGAGAGCAGGTCTACAAGCAGGTCATAAGCTCCGGCATCGGATGCTTCGTAACCTACAACGAAGCCACGTTTTGCCGCGCCATAAGCTGCTATCACATTCCATTGAGCACCACCACTTGTTGCTGGATCAGGGGTAAGCAGTTCAACGCCATCTGCTGCTAAATCTTCCCAATCAGTAATGCCTTTCGGATTTTCTGGACGCACCACAAAAACCACCAAAGACGTGGACACGAAACCACGTGAAGGCTTGGCTTGCCAATCATGTGTGATGAGTCCAGCTTTGACAAGGCGTGTCACATCACGTTCAAGTGAAAGGGCAACAATATCCGCTTCAAAGCCACCTTCTACAGCACGAGATTGTGCGCCAGAACCCAAGTAAGATTCCTCAAAAGTTACCTTTTGTCCTGTTTGTTCCAACCAATAGGATTGGAAGAGAGGAATAATTTCAGCATAGGATTCACGAGGGGTAGTGTATGCGGCAAGGGTGAGCGTAATTTCATCTTGAGCTTGGCTAGTAGTGCCAATGAGACCCAAAACTAAAACTACAAGAATGCTAAGACGTTTCATCGGTAATGCTCCTTTTGTTTCAACGAACATGGAGCAGTATAAGAAAGGGTGGTGATAATCCAAGTTATGATGTGGTAACAAACCGGTCACAAAAGTGACGACAGACAATGAACACGCTGTCGCCAAATTATCGTCTCCGCATTAAGGCATAACCCACACCCAAAACAGCATCAATGTAAATATCTGTGACTTCAATTTTTTGGCGCAAGCGATAAATCAATTGCTTGAGCATTGCCTTATCACCCCCATCATGCCACACGCGGTCAATGATCGTCTGTGTGGGCAGCACTTGTTCACGATTGGTCATCAACAATTCCACCAAATTAAATTCTAAGGGTGTGAGTTGAATGGTGTCTTTGCCATCAACTTCAAGTTGATGCCGTTCAGGATTCAGTGTGACGATACCCAAACTGAGTTTTTTGGGGGTATTTTGCCCCGTGCGCCGTAGAACCGCCCGCATACGAGCTAGAAGTTGGGCAGGGCTAAAGGGTTTAGTGAGGTAATCATCCGCGCCAATTTCCAACCCACGAATCACATCAGCATCGCTGTCACGCACACTTAACATGATAATCGGTGTATTGTGGCTTTGGCGAATCTTACGACAAACCGCCCCTCCATCCAATTTAGGCAAGTTCAAATCTAACAAGATAATCGCTGGTTTTTCGGCTTCAAAGCGTTCTAAAGCCGTTTCACCGTCTTGTGCCAAAAGAACTTCATAACCCTCACGTCGCAAAGTAAAAGCCACAACATCGGCTAAAACCATATCATCTTCAACAATTAGTGCTTTCACGGTTTCATGTCCAATTCAAAATAAAAGATTGAGCCACCCCCCTCACGTCCATTTACGCCAACTATACCACCATGCGCTTCGATAATCCCACGCACAACAGCCAACCCTAAGCCTGTGCTGTGATCTGTTTCTGCACTGCTTTCAAGGCGCACAAACTGATGGAAAATGGCTTCACGCTTTTCTTCGGGTACGCCGGCTCCCCTATCCGCGATCCCAAGCCAAAGGCGATTTTCACAGACTTCAATCAGAATCTCAATAGTGCTTCCAATCGGACTATATTTGCTGGCATTGGAAAGTAAGTTCACTAAAACTTGTACCATGCGCGTTTTATCTACCCAAAGCAAGGGGCTACTGTCACTTTCGGCAAGTTCAAGTTTTTGCTGGCGACGTTGCAATAATGGCAACATGGTGCGTAGCCCTTCAATCAAAATCGCATCCAGCGAAATCATTTGGCGACGTAACGAAAATTGCTTGGCTTCTAGTTTGTTGCCTTCTAACAAATTGTCAATCAAACTTTGCAAGTTAGAAACGCTCAGAACAATAGATGAGAGTAAATGTGCTTCCTCTTGTTTTGAAAGGCTACCCAGATTTTCCAAAAATAATTCGAGTGATGCTTTCATGCCCGAAAGGGGTGTGCGAAATTCATGAGACATATTGGCAAGATAATAGGCTTGGGCACTCTGCTTGCGACTTTCTTCGGTAATGTCACGTAACACAAGGCTAATTTCGCCACTGGGCAAAAAACGGGCACGGGTAACGAGAACCGTTATGCTACGCCCATTCTCCAAATACAAATCAATCGCTTTAGCCCGTCCTGCTTCTGGCAATATTTCACTAAAAAGAGTATCTTCGTCTTGGCAAATAAAGACTTTATCAAGTTCACGTCCTATTTTGCTTCTGCGCCATTGCATGATCTGGGACATACTTTGGCTGTGAAAGACGATCTGCCCGTACTGATAGGTGACAATCCCCTCTACGATCGACTGCATGAGGGCATTCACCCAATCACGTTGCTCTTGAATTTCTTGCAGGCTTTTGGCGATGTGCTGGCGGCTACTTTCTAAGGTATCTCTTAGGGTGGTAATATCAGGTGTGAGTTCTTCAACTTGGATGATAGGCGTGATTAAGTCACCTTCACCCATACGCTGTGCAGAATCTTTAAGTTGCCAAATTGGATGAATGCGTCGTCGAATGAAAATGCCCCCTAAAATAGTGGCTAATCCCGCCGTGATGATGGCAATGGCAATAATCACGATTAGTCCAAAACGCAAACTTGCCAAAATATCCTTGACCGATAGAAGCATGACTACTTCAAATTCGCGCCCTAAAGGAATTGTCAAAGCACGGAAACTTTCATCTATCGGACGCAGGCTCGGATACTGATAGATCAGTTCTTTATCTTGCCCTAAGCTCAACAAAAACGCCTCATCTAAGTAGATACCAGCCACAATTTTATAGTGGGATGCTATGATGGATTCCCATTGGTAGATGTTTTTTTGATCGGGCGTTTGTCCTGCAATATAGCCTTCTTCGACATCCACCAGATAGAGAAAGTCTAAAATGGTATCCTCTTGGAAATTAGCAAAGTAGGTGCTAATTTCGGATTCATTAGGGTTTCTAAGGAGTCGTTCGAGGGTAGGGCGTTGCGCCAATAAGTCTAATGTTTGTCGTGTTTGTAAATCAAGGACTTTCCATAATGTTTCTGTATGTTCACGACCGAGTTCTAAACGCGCGTCAATTTGAGCCTCAAGGCTGGACTTTAGCAACAAATAAGTCGTTATTGCTATCACTGTGGTGCTGATACAAACAACAAACATGAGCAGAAAAATCAGTTGGCGACTAAGGCTAAATGACATCATGTTTTTCGATTTATCCAGAAATTTTTGTGGTCATCAATAGAGTTTTTATCATCATACACGAATCTACATTCTGAATAATGGGATGCCTCCCCTGCGATGCCTAGTTGATTGGTATCGCTCCAGTCACTCGCAATAAAAAAGGGGGGTGCTGGCAACAGCACCCCCCTTTAGGGAAAAGCTCAAGATAGATCAGGCTTATTCAGCAGCAGGAACCAAGACCGCATCAATGACATGGATGACACCATTGATTGCGTCTACGTCAGTCAAGCTGAAGGTGATGCCGTTAATCAACAAGGTGCCTTCTTCGGTGGCGGTTACTTCTAAATCTTCTTCAAGCAAAGTGGTGATGTAGAAACCTTCGGGGTTTTCGGTCATGACTTCAGCAATGTCGCCGGAGTGGATGATGCCATCTACAACATGGTAGAGCAATACGCCACTCAATGCGTCGCTGTCCTCTAAAATAGCGAGGAAAGTTTCGTCACCTAGTTCTGCTTGCAAAGCTGCGAAGGCAGCATCAGTGGGAGCAAATACGGTTAGCTCGGATTCAGGATCGCTCAAGGCTTCGAGGATAGCAGGATCTGCCAAGCCTACTGCACCTAGCAAGGTGCTAAATTCGGGTTCGTCTGATTCGGTCAAACCGACTACGACTTCAGCGAGGGTGCGCAATTCAGGCAACAGTACCGCGTCGATGACATGGATCACGCCGTTGCTGGCTTCGATGTCAACCATTTCTAAAACGAGGTTAGCTTGGTCAATCATGATGCCGCCGTCTTCGGTAGCTTGAATATCATGGTATTGCCCGTTGAGGGTGCCTACATGAACCACGCCTGTGCTAGAACCTTCGACCATACCGACAACATCAGTGGACATGGCTGTTCCTTCAGAAACATGGTAGAGCAAGATGGCAGTGAGCATGTCGGGGTCTTCCAAGATGGCGGTGAATTCTTCTTCGCCGAGAGCTTCAGCCAATGCCATGAAAGCAGCATCGGTGGGAGCGAATACGGTATATTCAGATTCAGGATCAGCTAGTGCTTCGAGAATAGCGGGGTCTGCTCCGCCGATGGCAGCCAAGAGGAAGGTGAACTCAGGTTCTTCTGCTTCGGCAGATGCCACTACGATTTCAGCAATGGTAGCATCTTGTGCGAATGCAACTGCTCCGAAAGCCAATACAACAACCAGACTTAGAATAGCGAATACTTTAGACATCATTTGACCTTTACGTACTTTTGTATCGAACGTTTGTTTTTTCATAACTTCCATTATCATGGTGTTATATGAATACAAGATAAGGGAGGCATACGGAATGGTTAAACTCGATGGTGAGTGTCCACTCATTTAGGGGGTGATGACGGACGATGGGAAGGCAGTCTATAACCGTAAGACTCCCTCCCCGTATTGGTGATGGTTATTCCTTGTTGGAAGATTGCACACGAACAAAGTCTAATGCCTGCTCACGTGTGTGAAAGAGGGGCAACTGAACATTCGGATTGACCGCACGGAACAAATCTCCCAACAGTACAATCATGGGCTTGGTGCCAACGAACATGGCAATAGTCAGGGGGTCATTGGAACTCCCCCGCCGTGCGATGGCGTGGGTTTGTGCTCCACGAATCACGTCTGAAAAAGACATATCCGCCTGTTGAACATCCACCATGAGATAAATCATGGTAGACAGCAACCCATGTTCCTGTAAACACGCCTCGATGGAATCCAGATGAGCAACCATATCGGGTGCTTTGACCATCCCCTCAATCTCCAATAGCACGATTGGCGGGGTGTGTTGTATCAAGCTAACTTCGTATCCCATTTTATCCTCGATGAAAACTACTATTTTACGATGATTACAGTATAACAGTCTTGTAACTTATGGCAACTCTATTACGCCTGTAGTTTTAATAGTAGGATGAAGAACATTCCAACAAAAGGCATCGCTCTTGTTGGAATGGGATAATCTCTTTAGTAGATGACACGTTCAATTGTGGAAGAACGCCCACGCGAATAGAGCGCGGTCAAGCGTGACAGCAGGTGATGCGCATTGCCACGCAAAACATCCTCACCAATGCGCCATGTCCAGTTGCCGCCCAACACGCCCGGCACATTGAAGCGCGTATTCTTGCCATAGCCCAAGACATCTTGAAGCGGAATGACGCACGTTTCAGCAACAGAACTCATTGCCAAGCGCATCAGCACAGCATGGATGTTATGGTTCAAGTAGTCAATGCTATGTCCGCTGTATTCCGCTACACATTGGCGAATACCATCATTGATTTCGTCGCTATGCCACCAGCCATAAGCGGTGTTGTTGTCGTGGGTGCCGGTGTATACCACCGTGTCGATGGGGTGATGATGGGGCAAGAAAGTGTTGGAGCCACAGTTACCATCGAAAGCGAATTGGAGCACCTGCATACCAGGGAAGGCGGCATGTTTGCGCAACGCTTCCACTTCTGGGGTAATAACGCCCAAGTCCTCTGCCACTACGGGCAACTGCCCTAGCTTGGTGTGCATGACATCAAAGAACTTGGCACCGGGTCCTTTCACCCATTGACCAATGATTGCCGTTGGTTCAGTGGCAGGGATTTCCCAGTACGCTTCAAAGCCACGGAAGTGATCTACACGCACGCGATCAACAAACTTGAGCACGGATTCAAAGCGATTCTTCCACCATTCGTAACCATCTTGCTCCATGACATCCCAACGATAGAGCGGATTGCCCCAGCGTTGCCCCGTCTCGCTGAAGTAGTCTGGGGGTACGCCGGCAACAACGGTTGGATTGCCGTCTTCTTCTAGGTAGAAGAGATGTTGATTGCCCCATACATCACTGCTGTCATGAGCAACGAAGATGGGCAAGTCACCCATCATCTCAATGCCGTTCTCATTGGCATAACTTTTGAGGGCTAACCATTGATCGTTAAACAACCACTGACAAAACTTGTAATAGGCGATGTCATCGGCATAAGTAACGGTTGCCTCTGCAACAGCATCAGCTTGATAGCGCACTAAAGCGGGGTTATCCCAGCGCGTCCATGTGACTCCCCCGTTGGCATCTTTAATTGCCATGAACAAGGCATAGTCATTGAGCCAAGCCTGATTGCTTTCACAATAGGCGATGAAATCCGCTTGCTCTTTTTCTTGTGCTCGCTCCACAAAACGTTGATACGCAACACGTAACTTGTTTTGGTGATAATCCGTCACCCACCCAAAATCGACTAGATACTTGGGGAAAGCAGGCAAATCTGATAAGTCTGATTCCAACAAGTAACCACGCTCTAGCAACTTGTCAAAGCTAATCAGATTAGGGTTGCCAGCAAAAGCGCACGGGCTTTGATAGGGGGAATCTCCATAGCTAGTGGGTCCGAGGGGTAAAACCTGCCACAATGATTGATCGGCATTCACCAACCAATCCACAAAATCGTATGCCCATTTCCCTAAATCGCCAATGCCATAACGACCCGGAAATGAAGTCGGGTGAAAAAGTACCCCATTGATACGTGCCATAGTGTTGATCTCTTTTGCGTACTAGATAAACAGAACAAAAACGACTTCGTACAGAAGCCACCCTAAAACAATCAATAAGCCAAAGCGACCGTGCAACCGTGCGGTTTGCCCTTGTGCAGGATGCAGCTTGAGGGGATCCGTTTCCGTGCGGAACACTTGTACAAGGCGATGCGCTTCGGGCAGGGTTATCAAGGCGATCAAACTGGTGAAGGGGATCCACCCCACCCCAACCAAAATGACCAAAGCGAGATATGCCCCATACATCAAGAACAGGTATTCGCCGATTGCCCCTTTGCGCCCCAGCAACAAAGCGAGCGTGCGTTTGTTGACGGCACGGTCTGCCTCCATATCGCGGATGTTATTGGCGTGCAGGATGGCAGCAACGGTGAAAGAAATGGGCAACGCCACCCAAACCGCCTCCCATGAGAGTTGCTCCGCCACCGCATAATAAGTACCCAAAACAAACACCGGTCCCATGAAGATGCCCACCGCCACTTCTCCTAATGCGTTGTACGCCAGAGGGAAGGGTCCTGCTGTATACATCACCACGGTTAACACGCCACCCAAACCAATCCACAGCAAGGGTAAGCCGGTTTGCGTCACCAGCCATAAGCCGATCCCTGCGCCCATCAACAGGCTAAACACCGCGCCAATCAAAACGGAGCGAGGGGTTAGCACGGCATTCTTGATGGTCATGCCTTGTCCAGCTACTTTGAGCGCGTCTGCCCCGCGTTGATAATCGGCATACTCATTGATGAGGTTGGCGGCAATTTGTAGTGCCACCGCGCCGATGGCTGCCCACAGAAAATGCCACACATTCACGCGCCCGTCCGACCACGCCAGCGCAAGCCCCATCCCCAACGGGACATAGGTAGCGGTGAGGGTGCGTGGGCGGCTGGCGGAGTACCACGCTTGTAAGGTAGAGGGTAAACCCATGCGCCTAACCATGTACTTTGTTTCCTATTTCATTCATCCAATCGGGATAAAGTGTAACAATATTACATAAATCTCCCACAATACGTAATACCAAGCGTGAGGAAAACTTCTAAACTATTAGAAGTAAAGTAATCATGACGGAGAAGTAGTTTTATGTCGCTTCAATTGGATATGGGAGACACGCCCCCCTCGCTGAGTCTATATGACTATAAAGGCAAGTTGCATAACCTATCAGACTATCACGGGCAACCTGTGCTACTCACCTTCTATCGCTTTGCGGCGTGCCCATTGTGTAGCGTGCGCCTTCATCAATTGATCGTGATGTATTCGCAATTGCAGTCGAAAGGCTTACAGGTGGTGGGAATCTTTCGCTCTACAACGGAAGAGATCAAGCGTCACTTGGGCAAGCGTAATTTGCCGTTCATCCTGCTGGCAGACCCCCACGCCCATTACTACCGCGAGTATGGCGTGCCCATCAATGATTTTGACCTGTTGTTCCCGCCTGATAAAGCGAGTGAACAATCCCCTCTCTTAAGTGGGATCAACCGCCGACAAGCCGAAGTGCGCCAATTACCAGCAGACTTCTTGATCCGCCCCGATGGCATCGTTCACACTGCCTACTATGGCATGCGCCGTGATGACCACATCTCAGTTGAGCGTATTCAAGAGTTTTTAGCGTTGAACCCACACTAACCTGTTTGGGGATTGTGTGCTATAGATGAAGCGTTTTCGCCCATCGAACAAAAGGAGTTTCCCCCATGAATCGCCTAAGCACACGCCTCAAACACTTGCCTATCGTCAGGGATAGCTATCGTCACCTGCGCGAGTTACAAGATTGGCGGTGGGCATGGTTAACCGATCGTCGCGCTCATGCCAGCCGTGAACGCCTCCGCCAATATCAAAACCGCCACGCAGGCAAACGATGCTTCATTCTTGGCAACGGACCCAGCCTCAACCGCACTGATCTTTCGCACTTGCGGAATGAGTACACGTTTGGCTCTAATCGGGTGTATCTGCTCTTCCCTCGCATTGGCTTTGAAACCACCTACCTTGCTTCGATCAATAAGCATGTGATCGCTCAATCGGGGGAGGAGCTATTGACGTGTGATGCGCCCAAGTTTTTGTCTTGGCACTCGCGCGATGATGTGGCGTTTGCTGAGGATGTGGCGTTCCTGCCCACCACTTACGGGATTCATTTTTCGTTTGACCCAACCGAGCGCATCTATGAAGGGGCAACCGTCACCTACATTCAAATGCAGTTAGCATTTTATATGGGGTTCAGCACGGTTTACTTAATCGGGGTGGATCATTACTTTCAAACGCGCGGAGAGGCGCACACGCTCGTCACTTCGCAAGACGATGACCCCAACCACTTTGACCCCAACTACTTCGGCAAGGGGTATTCGTGGCAATTGCCTGACCTCGAAACGTCGGAACTTGCCTACCGTTTGGCACGCCACACTTTTGAGAAGCATGGGCGTACCATCTATGATGCCACCGTCGGCGGGCATTTGACCCTCTTTCCAAAGGTGGAGTATGCCTCCCTATTTGAATGAGGCAACTCCCCTAGCCAAGTTTTTGGCGGATGATCCAATCACACAACGCTAGGTCTTCTTCAGTATCAATATCGAAGCCAGCCCAATAGCCCATCTCATACAGCGCGATCTTGCCCCCCAGTCGGCTGTTATATTGGGCAAGGACGGCTGGCTTAAAGATGTAGATTGAGCCACTCTCGGCATATTCGGGGATGAGGTCTTGCCGACGCAGACGATGGCGCGGGTCATAGTTCATGGGCAATCCTGCACCGTGAGCATCCTTGCGCCATACGAAGCGGTGTTGGGCAATCACCGAGAGGAGCGAATCCGCTTCTTGTTGTAACAGCAGTTCTAGCGCGTGGTCAATATCGGTGGGTTTGCGCACAGGAGAAGTCGCCTGCAGGAAAACCACCAGATCAGGCGTATAGCCCTCGCGCGTGAATAGCGTTTCCAACACATGCACCAATGCCGATTCTGATGATGCCGTATCTCCCGACAGTTCGGCAGGACGGTTAATCACCTCTGCGCCATACTCCCATGCCACTTGGGCAATATGGGCATCATCGGTAGAGACCACAACGCGCGTCACCGAGCGAGCATGACGAGCATGTTCAATGCTGTGTGCCAAGAGCGGTTTATCCGCCACCAATCGTATATTCTTGTGTGGAATCCCTTTAGAACCACCACGTGCTGGGATGATCGTCAGCACTTCCATATTGAGTTCACCATTTCTAAACCTCTCTGATTGCATACAATCAGGTTCATCAGCCCACATACTTGCAACAAGTGCATCAGCCATGAATTCTAAATCGGTCTCTAAACGTGTCAATGACGCTATCCATGCCCAATGGCTATTGAACGAACGTGCCTCTCGCATCCGTGCCATTGAGCGTGCCGTTCGCCAAAGCGAGACCCGCACTTCTATAGTTACTGCCCCAGTGGTATTCGTCAATCCATCCGCGCGGACGGATAGCGTTTCTGCTAACGCGCTGATCCAGCTGATAAGTCAGTGGGGGTTACGCTTGGGTGGGGTGCCCGTGCGGAACTTCACCTGCAGGGGAGGCATGTCACGCTGTACGGTGGGCGTGGCACAATATGGCGTGAACACGCCCCCTCCCTGTGCCGACTGCTGGACAATCACCCAGCAACTTCACCCAAACTGGAGTGATTTAGACGCTTTCACCTCTGCCCCGTTGCTGGCTCATGTCCCTGCCAACACGCTCAGCGAGTTGATAGCGTTCACGCATGGGAAGATGCCCATAGGCGAAATGGCACTGCCAGCCGCCCGCTGGGCATTGCGTCGCTATAACCTGCCCGATGATGAGACCACGCGCTCCCTCATGCGTCATCTGATTGCCAGTGGCATCCACTTCTATGAGACGTTTAGCCGTTATGTGCAACACGTCCAGCCCCGCGCGGTGGTGGTATTCAATGGCATTGCCTACCCTGAAGTGATTGCTCGCCGAGTTGCCCAAGATGCAGGCATCCGCGCCATCAGCTATGAGTTTGGGCATCGGCGTAACTCGGCATACTTCACGGATGGGATTGCCCCTGAACACAAGTTCACCATCCCCTCCACATTCACCCTTGATGAGCAACGCACCCAGTGGCTGGATGATAACCTTGCCCAACGCCTACAGGGGAACTTCTACATGGGCGGGGTCAAATACTATCGCGGTGAGGTGGTGTCGCTCCCTAGTGCGTTACAAGCACGTATAGAGCAAGCCAAACAAGCGGTGGTGATTTTCCCCAATGTCGCCTTTGATACGAGCCAAGTCTTTGCGCGGAAGATTTTTGTCGATTTGTTTGAGTGGCTTGCCCACACGCTAGAACATGCGTCGCACCATCCTGATACGTTGTTCATCGTGCGTGCCCACCCCGACGAATTGCGCCCCAACAAACTTAGCCAAGAGACCATCGGGGATTGGCTCGTGAGCAATGGCTACCTCAACCAACCCAACATCCTCTTCATCTCGCCCAACGACTTCACCAACTCGTATGACCTTGTGCGAGAAACGCGCTTCACGCTGGCGTACAATTCCACCATCGGATTAGAAGCCGGCTTGTTGGGGAAAGCCTCCATCGTTGCCGCTCATACCAAGTATGACATCGCCGATGTGGCGTATGCGCCCTCAACCCAAGCGGACTATCACACCCTGCTAGAGACATTTCTCACCCAAGCCGAACCCCCCGCCCCACCGATTGGGGCACAGGATCGCGCTCGCCGTTATCTGTACTATCTATTCTTTGTGAACTCGCTGGATTATAGCCCGTATATCAAAGATAGCTTGATCGGCTTCACCTTGCACAACATTCAAGCCAGCGACCTTTCCCCAGAGCAAAGCGACATCACGCGCGTTTTATTGCATGGCATCCTACATGAGCAACCGTTTCACTATCTGAATGGTGCGACGCTATTGGAAGCGGTGTAAGCATGATGCGCCCCTTCCCTATCCGTGCGCTGATGGTGTGTGTGCTGGTGGCGGTGTGTGTGCGCGTGGCAATCTTGCTGACGGGTACAGTATCGTTTCACAGTGATGAAGCAATCGTCGGCTTAATCGCCAAGCACATCCTCGATGGGCAACATCGGGCGTTCTTTTGGGGGCAGGCATACATGGGGACGCTCAATGCGTATCCCATCGCGCTGGGCTTCGCCCTGTTGGGAGAGAGCGTCGCCACCATCCGCATTGTGCAAACCGCGTTGTTTGCCGTTTCGGTGGGAATGGGATTTGCCACGCTGTATAAGTTGACGGCGCAAACACGCCTTGCCGTATGGGGGGGGATGCTGTTGGCAGTGCCTCCGCTAGTTGGAGTTTTGTATACCAGCATCAGCATTGGGGGCTACCTTGAGACCTTGATTATGGGGTATGGCTTGGTATGGTTGACCGTCGCCCTATATGAACGCCCCTCACGTGCATGGATGTGGGCACTGATTGGCTTCGTGGGTGGGGTGGCGTGGTGGACGAACGCGCTCATTGTGGCGTTTGGCGTGCCGTGTGCCCTTGCGTTAGGCTGGAGGTTAAGCCGTCAGCGTTCGTTATTGCCCTTGCTCGGTTTAGCGGTGGTGGGCTTCGTGGTAGGCTCGATGCCGTTTTGGGTGTTCAACTTCACCCATGCCAACGCCGCCCTTGCCGCCATCTTCCCCATCCCCCCTCCGCCAGAGTTTGCCCGCGTGGGCATCCAACCAACGCGCTTCACTGATCGCTTGCTAGGGCTAGTGGTGTTGGGGTTGCCCACATCGTTTGGCATGCGCCATCCGTGGGCAAGCTATTACATCCTCCCCCCACTGGGCTTAGGCGTGTGGGCGTTGTTGTGTGTGGGAGCATATCGTCTAGCGCGTGCGTCTGCTCTACCGCCCCTCACGCGGTTCTTGGCATTAGGCATCCCCATCACCCTGCTGACCGTATTCCTTGTCTCCAACTTTGGAGGCGACCCCACCGGCAGATACTTCCTGCCGTTGCTGTTAAGCTATAGCTTGTTTGGTGCGGTGGCAATAGATGCGTTGTGGTCAAGCCGTCGCTGGCTGGGCGTGGGTGTGATGATCGCCGTGATTGGGTATATGGGGCTAGGAACGTTGGATGCCATCCGCCACTCTGACGTGGGGATCACGCCCCAGTTTGATCTTGTCACCCACTTGCCCAACGCCGACGATGCCGAGCTAGTGGCGTTCCTAGAGGCGCAAAACTTGACGCGCGGTTACTCCACTTATTGGCTCACCTTCCGACTCGCCTATCTCAGTGATGAGCGTCTACAGTACAGCGCGACGCTCCCCAACAAAACCGATCTATCGTATAACCCCACCGACAACCGCCACGCCCCGTATGTGGAAGCAGTGCGCCAAGCTGAACAGGTGGCGATCATCACCACTGACCGACTCCCCCACTTTGAGGGAATCCTGCAGGCGAAGCTAGATGCTTACACGTATAGCATGCACGAAGTGGGCATCTACAATGTGTATTATGATTTCACCCCTCCCCACCCCCAGCTAACCTTTAACGATGTGGCATCCATTCCGTAATGCTTTTTAGCGGATGATGCCAACCCGTTTTCACCCCCCCTAGTGTATCCTCCAGTCAGTTGGCACTCATCCGCGTCTAGTGTTGGTTTACATTTGACTATGCGAAGATTTGTGCGCACATTGTGGTTTGTCCTTTGTAATGTCTCAGCTTTATAACCGCAATATAATATGCAATGAATTGTTTTTCCCATAAAATAAAAAGATGTAAAAATTGTAAATTAAGGATTTGTGCCGATGAGCATCAACTCTAGCTTAACGGACTCCCAAATGAAAAGCCTAACTTGGATGCTATTGGGGAGTGTTCGCACCAACCCCCACCTTCACTTAGAGGGCTATGACCTTGCTCGCTTGAGCAACCGCTGTAAACAGTTGGAGGCATTGGGCAACCCTTTTCCTGAAACCGTTGAGGATTGGCTTGCTATGGCGTTGTATGGCACAAACCGCAATCACTTCATTGCCGCCTGTATTTGGGCGCAACGCGAAAACAACCCTCATTATACTCACGCTGTTCTCGTGTTGCGTTCGGCAATTGAACCTCCACAGCCTAATCATTAAACCGTTATAGATTGCACCCCATCTGTCCCTGCCACCAAGACCTCACTCACCAGCCCCAAGAACATCCCATGCTCCACGATGCCGGCGCGATAGTTGAGCAGATGCGCCAGATCATCCGCGTTAGGGATACCGTCAAAGCGACAATCCACAATGTAGTTTCCTTGATCGGTAATGAAGGGTTGCCCGTTCGGTTGTAAGCGCAAGCTGACCGCACAACCTAAGCGTTCCAGATATGCCATTTGCGCCCGATATTCAAACGTCACCACTTCAACAGGCAAGGCAAACAGCGTCCCCAACTGTTGCGAAAGTTTGCTGGCATCAGCAATCACCAGATAATAATCGCACGCCTGAGCAATGATCTTTTCGCGTAGCAACGCCCCGCCCCCGCCTTTAATCAGGTTCAACGCAGGGTCAATTTCATCTGCCCCATCAATGCCCAAGTCAATCAGCGGATGCGCTTCCAGTGTGGTCAGTGGGATACCATGTTGCAGGGCAAGCGTTTCGCTGGCGCGTGAGGTGGGAATGCCCCAGATGTTGGGCAACTCCCCGTGCGCCACGCGCTCCCCCAGCCGAACAATCATGTGATATGCCGTGCTACCCGTGCCCAAGCCCACCACCATCCCATCCTGTACGCGGTCTGCCGCGGCAATGCCCACCAACTGTTTATAATCATTTTGTGCGTTCTTCATGTTCCTACCCTTGAACTAAACAATCCATTCTGTCAACAATCATGACAGATCAAAAAAGGATTTCATTTCATAATGTTGATGATTGTACTACGAGTATTGAGCTTCTTGTTGGGTCTATACATCACCTACTTCACCCTGCGTTCTATCATCGAAGTGTTGGTAGTCCCACGCGCAATCAGGAATCACCTTTTCATGCAGTGGGCATGGTTCGTCAATGGCTTGTTTGAGCTACGCATTAAGCTGATGAAGAACCCCACCTTTGAACAAAAAGACCACATCCTAGCGTTTGGCTCCCCGTTGGTGATGATCTCGATGACCTTTGTCTGGCTCGTCCTGATCTTGATTGGCTACGCCTTCTTGTACTATGGGCTAGGGGTAGAAACACTGTGGTTAGCATTTTTAACCAGCGGTTCAGAATTGTTGACGCTTGGCTCGGTCAGCCTTGAAGAGTCCATTCCGTTGGTGTTGCTGATGTTCTCTGAGGCAATGGTTGGCATGGTGACGGTCGCGCTCATCATTGCTTATCTGCCCACCATCTATGCCGCCTTTTCGCAACGGGAGCATCTCGTCACCAAGTTAGAAGTGGGCGCGGGCAATCCCCCGTCATCCGCCACCTTGCTCAACCGCATCTTTCGCATTAACGGCGGGGTCAATAACTTGGAGGAGATCAAGGCGACTTTCCATCAATTTTGGATGGACTGGGAAGATTGGTTCACCAGCATCAACGAAAGCCACACCTCCCTCTTGGCATTGGCGTTCTTTCGCTCCCCCAAGCCCCAACATTCTTGGGTGACGGCGGCGGGGGTGGTATTGGATGCAGCGGCGTTGATGAACGCGGTTGTGGATTTGCCCCATGATGCGCGAGCGGACTTGTGTATACGCGCCGGCTATGTGGCGTTGCGCGATATTTGCGATTCCATCGGCTTGCCCTATAACCCTGCCCCAAGTTCCACTGACCCCATTAGCGTCACACGCGCCGAATTTGACAGCGTGTGCGAGCTACTAGAGAAAGGGAACATCCCCCTCAAGCAAGACCGAGATCAAGCATGGCAGGCATATCGTGGCTGGCGCGTGAACTACGATCAACCACTCATCCACTTGGCAAGAACGATGGTTGCTCCCCCTGCAATGTGGGTGACGGATCGACAACTCCCCAACACAGGAAGCACCCCATCATAAGGGGGAACTGTGTTGGGGATCGGCAGATGTCGATAGTTGATAAAGGCGAACCAAATCCGTTAGTCTTTAATTTAGCACAGATTATAGCACAAAGGCGAACATTCGTGCGAACATTTCTTCGCATCAAATTCTTTTTCTAGCCGTTAAGGTTAGGTTAAACCAGTGGGGTGATGCCAAAGACTTCATCTTT
>JBMOEO010000067.1:0-20996 GCA_049318945.1 Phototrophicaceae bacterium
CTTCCCATCCACTTTTTTGGCATTATCCAGTGCTTCTTCTGCTTCTTCGGCGGCTTGATAGAGGGGGTACTTCTCATCATGAAGGGTAATGCCCGCGCTGATATGTACATCAGGATGTCCACAGGCATACTTTGCCAAATCATCATGAATACGTTGGGCAAGGTCAGGCATGACATCCCACCGCCCCACGATGAACAGATCATCCCCACCCGAATAAACCCCATAGACCGCCTTCCCCCCATGCTCATCGTTGATGTTGCGACAAAGTTGTGCCACCCACCCTTCAAAGTAAATACTCATAGCGAAACTCAAATTGGCAGAGTTGGTCAGAGTTGATGATTTATTCTTGTCTACCCCATGTAAGAAGAGTTGCCCAAGGTTATCAACATCCATACGCAATACGCCCAGTCGCTTGAGTCCTTGTGCGGATTCGACCAACTCAGAAAATTCGTATGGCTTGCCGTTTTGATCTTTCGCAATCACATTCATGGTGAAGCGCAAGCCCGCGCTGGTGGGGATATTGAAGGTTGCCTCAACATACTGGCGGACACTTGCACTAGGGGCGGTTGTCATCCCCAAGAGGTTCACACGCTGGATGGAGTCGGGTTGATACTTAGGATAGAACTCACGCGATAAATCCTCCCCTGTTCGGTCTAGCAATAACACACTCACCCCAAACGCTTGTAGAGTTGCCTGAAAGCTCCCAGCGTTTTGGTCAAGGGGAGTACCATGCACCAAAGCAAGATATTCAGCACGGGGTAGCATCTTACTAAATTCAATGAAACTCCGCTTGAGTTGAGATTGCGATGCACCGATGTTATCATCATCTTGAGCGCGGTCTGAAATCCGCTTGCCTAATTCATTGTTGCGATCAACAGGCATCGGCTTAAAGAGTTTGGTATGCAAATCCCCAATCCCTCTAAAGCGTTGGCGTTTCTGGTCGTTGGAACTTGTGCTGGCGGCTTTCCATATCTCTCTGAATTTATCGCTGAAGAAGTCCTTGGCGAGTATTTCCGCCTGCCCCAACGCGGCATAGATTTCTCCGTCGTGATGCGTGAGCAACTTTTCATCAATCGCATTCTGTAATTCAGTCAAGTTACAACCCGATGGTGCAACGATGTAAAAGCGTCCGCCACCACTATAGAGCAGATTGGTAGGGGGTAGCCCTAGCTGTCCCAAAACAAAATGCGCGATGGCATCGGTCAAGATTTGTAGGTAGAGCGAACGCCCACGCAATTGTTTTGCCGCTTGTTTAGCAGAAATTCGATAGATGAATTTTTGAATGCCGGATAAGTCAGCCGTGATGAGCGTGGCAACTGCAACCGGTTGATTGGCATCCTTGAATAGTGATTTGATGGTTTCATCCGATAGCGTCCCCATCGCTGCGGCAAGCATAGCCGTTACACGGCTATGGTTATATAAAGAAGTCACTTTATCCCCAGACGGAATACACCATGTGTAACGCATCATCAACGCCTGCATACTTTCAATGTACGTGGTTACATCGGTGATGCCTGCTAATGCTTGTGCCTCCTGCTCAAACTTCTGCCACAGTTGGGCATAGCTCTGTTTGGCGACCTCCTCTGTGCGAGGGGCAATCGGGAACAAGCTGTCCTTATCTTGCTCCAATGCTTTGTGTGGGATCACCAAGTGAGGGTTGGCGTGATGGACGAATAACGAAGGTAACTCACGGTCTTTAGCATTGTCTTCTTCATCAGAGGATAACAGCTTGCCATTACTAAAACGATCTGCCAAAGCAATGCGCATCGCCTTCACATCCCCCATCGGATTGTGATGCTTTAACACCGCATCTAATATTGATTCACGCAGGTGTGGCGGAACAATATTGTGAATGAAGTCCACGCTCCAAATAGCATGTTGCCCAATGGCTTTGGCATCATATTTTTTATCCAACAAGTTCTGAATGGATGCTTTATCTTTTCCTTTGACACGGTGGCTAAACTTACCAATGTCATGAAGTAACCCAGCTAAAGCCAAGTGTGATGATTCCACTTACATTCCCCTTTCGCTCCTAGTAGTTGATTATCGTGGTGACAATGTAGCAAATTTATCATACTAATGACTTATACCTTATAGGAAACTCTTCCTAAATAAGCCAACATAACCGAGCGATCCACCAGTTGCTTGGGCAAGATCGCCTGTTCAAACTTCCGATAAATACCAGTTAGTTGGTTGGCATCCGTCTTAGACGACTTGCTAAGGTGGTTGGCAATTTGGTCATTGCTCATGCCATGTTGAATCAACAGGTCAAAGACTTCCTTTTCTGAGGGAGTGAGTAACCGCAAAAACTCTTCAATCTGCTTGGACGAGCTTTCATGAAAGTGATGAAATTGTGGCACTTCCACCAGATAACACACATCCGATTCGGTACTGTGCATGGCATTAGAAGACATCAACGCCGAACTACTGACGAGATGCCAGACTTTATCCGATTGATCGAACAGCAAATTGGCGACGGACAACACAAAACTGGTCATGGTTTTTCGCCCACCAGCGATTGATAAATGAATGGTTGCACCCTGTAACTTCAGACGACGGATGAGCGCATAGGTCTGCTGAAACGCCACATCAATTTGCGCTACAGTGGCGACATCATTCATGGGCACATCCCCCTCTCTTAAAACCTCTTGAAACCATGTTATCTGTGGATAAGTCTTAAAGTTATCCTGAAGGGTTTGCCATGCTGCACGAATAGGTTCAGCAGTTGGATCAGTTAATAAAATATAAATCTCATCAATGGGTTCTCCTTGTTTAATTAATTCGTCTAAAGCCAGCGTCACCACTTGTGGCTTAGAGCCTAATGTCGCAATCAAAGCGTGCATTTTATCTTTTCTCCCATTTACTATGGTTGTCCTTACCAGCCAGCGGGTGACAATTCACCCTCTCTGTTTTCCGAGTTTATTTCACACTCTTTTATGGTGCATCTCTATGATAGCTTGTGCCCCTCCACTATACTCTTGCACACATAGATACTATCCACATAAGGCAATTTATGAACCGACTACGCGATTTTGTCATCATCAACGTCTTCTTTTTATCGGGGTTCAGTGCACTACTTTATCAGGTCATTTGGCAACGAATGTTGGGATTGTTTGCCGGAGCAGATATTCGCTCAGTGACAATCATCACCGGAGCCTACCTAGCAGGATTAGGGATGGGTAGCCTTATCGCCAGCCTGAATGCAGACAAGCTAACCAGTCGTCGTGCCGTAATCGTTTTCGGTATTTGTAATCTGGGCATTGCTATCTTCGCTCTTGTTAGCCGTTCAATCTATTACGACTTGCTTTTCAAAGAATTGAGCTTTCTGGCGGAAAACCCAATCGTGCTTTCTGTGGTGGCATTCATAAGTTTGCTCTTTCCAACAACGTTGATGGGATTGTCATTGCCGTTACTGTCCAAAGCATTGGTACGCAATATGGAAGGCGTGGTGGAAAATATCAGCGTTCTATATGGAGTGAACACCGTCGGAGCAGGGGTGGGGGCATTACTGGCAGGTTGGCAGTTGGCGGGGAGTTTCGGCTTTGAAAATTCCTTATACCTAGGTGCGGGTTTAAGTGCGTTGGTAGGGGGCGTTGCATTGCTAACTTCGCGCTTGTTTGCGTTGGATGATGCAACAGCGGTTATCGCATCAGCAGAACGTTTGAGCCTCCACAATGTACCGCGCTCGGTATGGGTTTGGTGCGTGTTAGTATTCGCATCTGGCTTCATATTCATCTCACTAGAAATTCTATGGTTTCGGATTTTGAATGTGGCGATGGAAGGCACAGCCTATACATTTGCACATTTGTTAGGTTTCGTGCTGATCTTCGATGCTTTGGGGAGTGTGTTGGGAACACGCTTTGTACAAGGAATGAAAGCACCGCGAGAAGTGTTTTTATGGTTACAGGGCATCATCGCCTTTTACGCACTATCGTCCTTGTGGTTGTTGGTGATTTACGCACCTGACTTCACTTGGTTTGGTCGTGTTGGTCAGGTAAATAATAGTGCAGTACAACAATTCTATTTCATGTATCTACTGTTGCCCTTTCTAATTGTAGGTATCCCCAGTTTTATGGTGGGGTTATATTTCCCTATCGTACAAAAAGCCATCCAAGATGACTTACAAACGGTAGGTCAACGGGTGGGTTTGGTAGAAGTTGCAAACATCATCGGCAACACAGCAGGCAGTATTTTGACCGGGGCATTGCTGTTAAGTTGGTTGGGCACCACTGGCACACTACGCTTGATTAGCCTACTAGGGTTAGGTTTCATCTTACTCTTGATGGTTGAGCGTTGGATAGAATGGCGACGTTCTGTCTGGAAGATAGGGATCGCTATAGCACTTATCACTGTATTGGGAGTCACGGCTATCAGATTTCCCGATCAGGCAGATTTCTGGCGCGTGTTGCATCAGGTGGAAGCTACTCATCCATTTTATATAGCGGAAGATGGAACAGGAATCTCTGCTGTAGATGAGTATCCAGATTACGCGGAGATTTTTATTAATGGTGAGGGGCAAGGGCAAATCCCCTTTTTGACCGTTCATACCATATTAGGCATAGTGCCTGCTCTCACCCATCCCAACCCAGAAAACATCTTCATCATTGGCATTGGTTCAACCGCTACCCCCTATAGTGCCGGTGTGAATCCTGCAACCAAACGGATTGTTGCCATAGAAATTGTAGACTCTGTGGTAAATGTGTTGAGGGATTACAGCCATATAGAAGGATATGGTTCCCGCTTGAATGCGTTCTTCACTGACCCACGTTTGCAAATCATCGTAGGAGATGGGCGACACGAACTAACCCTAACAGAAGACCGTTATGACATTATTCAGGCAGATGCTATTTATCCATGGCGTGCCGGCGCAGGTTTGTTATATTCACGTGAATTCTTTGAGATTGTCAAAAGTCGCTTGGATGACGATGGGATCATGTTTCAATGGGTGCCCACAGAGCGCATTCGCAGGACATTCCGTAGTGTTTTCCCCTATGGTGTCGATATGGGTATGTACATGATTGGGTCACTAGAGCCAATCGTTTATGACCCCCAAACTATTCTAACACACTTAGATGATCCACAAATCATTCAATACCTAGAAGAAGCTACTATTCAACTGGAAGAAATACGTGGTTCTATCCCCACCCAGTGGGTGGAATGGGGGATAGAGGATGCCCTACCAATAGGAGACATCAATACTGACCTCTTCCCACGTGATGAGTATTACTTGAATAACAGTTAGTAGTGAGTCTCTGTTTAGAGAGGGCGAATCGCTGATGATTCGCCCTCTGGTTGTTCAGCATAGCAAGCCGAACAACTATGCAGTTATGGCAGGGAAGGGATGTTTCTATTCGCCTAATTCTCCGTTGCGTGCAATCTCACCCAGCAGGGTTGCACTAGGTTTGATGGTGCGCACTTGTGTGGTACGATCCACCTCAATCAAGCCAAACTTAGGCATGTAACCTAGGCTCCACTCAAAGTTATCAAACACTGACCAGTAGCAATATCCTTGAACCGTTATACCATCTACAATACAACGATGCACCCCTTGCAACGCCCGCTGAATATACTCCACACGACGGGTATCATCCAACGCCGAAACCCCATTTTCAGTAACAATCACCGGCAAATTGGTATAACTGGCGGCGTAGCGTATCGTTCCTTCTAAGGCTTCGGGATAGAACTCATATCCCATTTGTGTACGTTCAGCCTCCTCTGGCAACGGCACCGCCCCATTGGCATCAAAGATGTCGCGCGTGTAGGTTTGTACACCGATGAAATCATCCGCCTTTGCCACGTCCAAGAAGACATCATCAAGCCTTGCACGGATGCGATCACGATGCGCTTCGCCACCAGGGAGTGCCTGCTTGTCTGACATTGCTAGGGTCATCCCCACGGGAAAGTTATAGCCATGTGATTTGATGGCTTGTACCGCTAGTTGATGTGCCTCAAGGAAAGTATCTCGCACTCGCTCTTGATGGGCACATTGTGGGAAAGCAGAGAAGGTTTCGCTACCGACCGCTTTTGCCGCGGCAAGTCGATAATGGGTAGTTAGGCTCTCTTCATCGCTGGGCAAGAATCCCATTGACTGAATCAAGAGTCCAACATTAGGTTCATTGATGGTACAGGCAACCGCTATCAAATCACCGAGATGGGCGGTTACGCGATCACAGTAGCGTGCAAATAAGGCGGCGTTAGCGTGGACTTCCCACCCACCCTTCGCGGCAAACCAACGCGGAGAAGTAAAATGATGGTAGGTGACAATCGGCTTCAATCCGTGCTCATGACAACACAACAACATACGGCGATAGTGTTCTAACTCCGCCAGCGAGAACACCCCTTCTTCTGGTTCAATGCGTGACCATTCCACTGAAAATCGGTAGGTATTGAATCCAAGTGAGGCAATCAGCGCGATGTCATCGGGATAGCGATGATAGTGATCGCACGCATCCCCGGAGGGTTCACTATAAGGAGAATTGGGCAGATGCTCCAAAAGCCACGCATCGCTATTGAGATTGTTCCCCTCAATTTGATGTGCCGCTCCGGCAACACCCCACAAGAAATCTTTAGGAAATGCTAACGTCATGTAGAAAAACCTTTCTTCAATAAAGTATGTAAATCATGATACCCGTTTTTCAGGGGATAACACATTTCTTCAGGTGATTAAATTACTATCCATCTTGATAGCCTAGACCCACACAAAAATCAAGTAGGGCAACGGCTAAAATCCACCGTTGCATTGCCATAAAACCTCAAGCATTCTGATATGGATAGGGGATTCATGAATCTTGCGCTCGGCATGCTTGCCCCAAATAATCCATCCATGCCGTATTGCCATCTTACCCAGTGAAAGTTATAGCAGTAAAGGATACTCCCATGAACGGGCAAATGAGTGATGTCACCCCAGAAGACGCATTGCGCGAACTGGCTTATCTATATCAAACGCAAGGTGCAGACGCAATTCGAGAAGTGCTCAAAGAAAGTAACTTCCCCGATCACGTCATTGAACAACTCATCCAAATGTTAGAAATCACTTCACAAATGGATGAAGACGATGAAGAGGACGAAGACGAAATTGAAGGGGTGGCTACGCTTGATCCTGAAGTCATCAATGCTATCTGTCAAAATACCTACGCTGTGATGACAGGTTCTAGTGAACACTATGACGTATGGGTAAAAGAGATTACAACCCTGTACATAGACATTGAAAACCGTGGCGTAGAGTGGGAAGCCGAGTTGGCATTTTTAGATGCGATTATTGCCATCTTGCACAACCAACCCATCGACGTGCCCGATGATAATCCTTATGTGGATATTGCTACACAAGTTCAGAAAGCGATTGAAGCATACCATCAAGAGAGTTAGCCCCATACGCCTTGATGAAGGATCCCCGTTAATGGGGATCCTGTTACGCCTTAGATATATTTTGCCGTGAGCGAATCCGCTATACCCACCAATTGGTCTGGTGTTCCTTCAAACAGAACACGCCCACCTTTGTTACCCCCTTCGGGACCCATATCAATGATCCAGTCGGCTTGACGGATCACTGCGAGGTTATGCTCAATCACAATGACCGTGTTGCCACTATCCACCAAGCGGTTCATGATGGCAAGCAACAAGGTGATGTCAGACAAATGTAAGCCGGTCGTGGGTTCATCCATGACATATACGCTTCCCTTTTTATGGAGTTCGGTTGCCAGCTTGATGCGTTGGCACTCCCCACCCGAAAGGGTACTGAGGGGTTGCCCCAAGGATAGATACGCCAACCCAACATCCTTCATTGCCTGCAAAGTTGCCACCACCGATTTGATGCTGAAGAACCCTAAAGCCTCTTCAACGCTCATCGCCAACACCTCTGAAATGGATTTGCCATTCAACTGATAGCCCAACACCTCTTCTTTGAAGCGTTTGCCCTCACACACCTCACAGGTCAGTTTCACTTCCTCCAAGAAAGATAGCTCACTATATACGACACCTAACCCCTGACAATTCTCACACGCCCCTTTTGAGTTGAAACTAAACAAAGCTGCGTTAACCTTGTTCGCCTTAGCAAACGCGGTGCGTATATCATCCATGATGCCGGTGTAGGTGGCTGGATTAGAGCGCGTTGAAACGCCTACAGCAGATTGGTCAATGACTATCACATTAGGATGTTGCTGGACAAATTCCTGTAGGATCAAGGAACTTTTGCCAGACCCTGCCACCCCTGTCACCACCGTCAACACTCCAACAGGAATATCTACGCTGACGTGTTTCAGGTTGTTCAGGGTGGCATCAGCAATGTGAAGCTGTCCTTTTGCTGTGCGGAAAGTTTCTTTCATGGGGAAGTCTTGCTTCATGTATTGGGCGGTTAAGGTATCTACTTGCAACAACCCAGCATAGCTTCCCTCATAGACAATTGTTCCACCGCCCTTCCCCGCTCTGGGTCCAACATCCACAATGTGATCGGCTATGCGAATGACATCCGGATCATGTTCCACAACCAAGACTGTATTCCCTTTGTCACGCAATTTTTGTAGCAATGCGTTCAAGCGATGGACATCATGGGGATGTAATCCGATGCTAGGTTCATCAAAGATATACATCACATCTACCAAGCTACTGCTTAAGTGCTTGACTATCTTCACTCGTTGAGACTCCCCACCTGATAGCGTGCTGGTCTCACGATTGAGACTGAGATACTCTAGCCCAATATCAACCAAGTGTTTGAGTTGTTGCCTTAAGGTGACAAGGATTGGGGCAACGGATTTATTCTCAAACGATTGAACCACCGTCAGCAAATCCCCTACTTCCATCGCAGAGAGTTCGGCGATGTTGTAGCCATTGATGCGACAATTCAAGGCGGCTTGGCTAAGGCGTGCGCCGTGACACAAAGGGCATGGTTGCATGGTGATATAAGGGGCAACGGCTTTTTGTGTTCGCTCCGAAAGCGTTTTGAGATCACGGCGAATGTATGCGCGAGTGAACCGTTCAATTACCCCCTCATACGAGAGGTTTATGCTATTGTTGCCCATTTGAGTTTTGAACTTGATGTCCTTTCCATAGAGCAACAAGTCCATTTCCTCTGGTGTATAGTCGCGCAATTTCTTATCATTATCGAAGAAGCCACAGGTTACATAAGTATCGCGCTCCCATGCGGAATACACCGGAACTTGTATTGCCCCTTCGTTGAGCGATTTGTCCATATCCCAAAATCCATCGGACTTGACCCCCAGCTTTCTGCCAATGCCATTACATTCTGGACACATCCCTTGCGGATCGTTGAACGAAAACAGATTGCGTGAGCCTAAGTGGGGTTGCCCTATCTTGGAAAACAACAAGCGCAGGACAGTTGAAATATCAGTGATTGTTCCCAACGTCGAATGAGAGCCACCCCCCATACGCTTTTGATCCACCACAACCGACATGCTCAAATTCTCAATCGCGTCGGCATCAGGTTGTGGGAAATGCGGGAGAAACCCACGAACAAATGTGCTGAAGTTTTCATTCAACATTCGTTGCGATTCAGTGGCTATCGTATCAAACACGATAGAGGACTTGCCAGAACCCGATACACCTGTGAAGATGGTGATCTTCCGTTTAGGAACTCGCAAAGAAACATTCTTTAGGTTATTCTCTCTTGCGCCCCGAATCTCAATGTATTCTTGTACCATGTATCTTCCGCATCCTAAATCTATCAACTAAAATACAGAACAAATATACTACAAAAGGTTGGTTTGCGCTATGATAATCGAACAAATTTAATAACTTGATCCTCGTCAAAAATGCTTTTACATGAATGACAAATTACTCAAGACTCTCAAAACACTTAAGCGGGGTTTAGGTTGGGTTTAAGGTTTAGATGGATGATGATTGAATTGATACATTACCATCAGTCAGAAAGAATGAACCATGCGTGATCGTCTTCGTCAAAGCCTCAACATCATCTTCGGCATCTTACAACTATTGACCAATGCAATAGGAGGTGCAGGACTTTTTGGGTTTCCAGAAGTGGGAAGTGTATCCGATAACTTCTACACTTACCTCATTCCGGCAGGATATACCTTCGCGGTTTGGGCACCCATCTACATTGGGTTAACCGTGTATATGATCTATCAAGCACTGCCCAATCAAAAAGAACGCCTCATCCATCGGCGTATCGGTTGGATTGCGGCATGGGTTGCGCTAGGAAATGCAGTTTGGACACCCCTCTTCATCAGTGGTGGAACATCCCCAACCTTCGTGGTACTCATCCCATCGCTAGTGGTGATTGCGCTTATGCTCACAGGCTTGGCGATGATCTTTGTACGTCTGCGTGAAATGGATAATGCCCTGACTGTTGCTGATCGGTGGTGTGTCCAAATTCCGTTCAGTGGCTATTATGCGTGGGTGACAGTGGCAACAGTTATCAACACCGTCACCATGCTTATGACTTTGGGGAACACGAATGACCTCTTGGGTATAGGGGGTGCGATGTGGTCAGCAATTTTGCAAATGGTTGCCATGCTGATTGCTGTGAGCATGATAGCGTACAGTCGCGGCAATCATGGGATGGTTGCCTATGCTTTGGTAGCAATATGGGCATTTGTTGGTGTGTATAACGGAAACATGCCCCGCGCCCAAATCGCTGGCATCAGCGCGTTGATCGTCGTCAGCATCATCACCCTGTTCGCGCTTGGGCGCATCACTTTACGGATGCGCTTGCGTAGTGCTACCCAGTTTGCTGGAGCATAGCTATTCAACGCTAAAAATGGGTTTGCTTGTTCAAACTCTTACGGTATCATTTCAATTGAATGAAGCATTGCAATGAGTGTTTTTGACCCGCTGATCTTAAGGCGGGTTTTTATCTATATAACAAGGTCTGGCAAAATGGAAAATAAACCTGTTCCCCCACCTATTCAATATAGCCGTGTGGTTTTATACGGTGTAGCAATGGCGATCATGTTGATTGGTACATTCTTAGGGTTGTGGTTCGGCTTAGCAACCTTCAACATACCCACCGAAGCACGCTTGATCGTGGCAATCTGTACTGCTCCGTTATTGCTTTCTGTTGGTGCCATTATCATTGCCATTCAACGAAATAACAAACTCAATTCACAGTAGTCTGTTTGTATCTGTTACAATACCGTTTAGTGAATGAGTCCCTATTCACATCCAAACACACTTTGAATGATTTTGTGTTATGATCCTACAATCAAAACCATAAACGAGTTTATGTGATGCCAAACCCAGACTTTATCCAATCGGGCCCAGGGCCCCATGTAGCGTATTTTAAGACGGTTGATGTACAGGCGATTGCTGAAACGCTTGTGTCATTTGCCAACACAGAGGGTGGCTTGCTCGTCATGGGATTGAATGATGACGGCACACCCGTTGAAACCAAGATTGAAGCCTCCAAAATTGAACAGGTACTCAAGGAAGCGGATAATGTATGTAATCCGCCGGTGGTAGTTGGCAATATTGAACATACCGAAACTGATAAAGGTATGGTGTATACCGTCCATGTGCAACGTAGCACCGAGTTACATGCTTTAACAGATGGGCGCGTCCTCATTCGTTCTGGGGCAAAAAATCGCCCATTGGGCGGGCAAGAGATTTTGAAACTTGCCAGTGCCAAAAGCACAGGTGACTTTGAATCGGAGGTTGTATCGGGTGCAACCAAAGAATCATTCAGTCCCCGCATCCTTGAAGAATATCTCGGCAAACGTTCAGAACGCACCAAGCGTCCTATGGGCGGAGACGTAGATGAATTGCTGAAGGAGATCGGCGCGATAGATGAACGTGGGAAAGCAACCATGAACGGGATTTTGCTATTCAGTGATTATCCCCAACAATGGTTGCCCCATACTAGCATTATCTTCGTCAAGTTCGTTGGCAAAACCCCACGTGGCGAGAATGGCTTAGCAGGTTATACACGCCGAGAAGAGTTGACCGGTCCCCTACCGCGTTTGATTGAAAATGCGTGGAACTTAATTTGGAGCGAGATGGCAATTAGCGCGGTCGTCAAAAGCCTAGAGCGCGAAGAGACCACCGAGTATCCACAGTTCGCTGTGCGCGAGGCAATCGTGAATGCGGTTTGTCACCGTGATTACCGCCTAAAGGGTCGTCGGATTGAAATCCGCATGTACTCTGACCGCTTAGAGGTTATTTCTCCGGGGGGGTTGCCGGGCTTCATCACCGTAGAAAACATCAAAGAGGAGCACTTCAGCCGTAACCCACGCATCGTGAATGGTCTGTTCCAGTGGGGTTACATTGAAGAGCTAGGCTTAGGCATTGACCGCATGATGGAAGTCATGGAAAAAGCAGGGCACAAACCGCCTATCTTTGATGCCCGTCCATACAGTTTTGCGGTGACGCTCTTCAACCAACGCCAACAGCAAGAAGCACCCAAGTGGGTACGCAACACCAACCATCGCCAAGCCCGCGCACTTGAATACATCCGCAATAATGGCTCAATCACCAACCGAGAATATCGCTCATTGTGTGAAGGGGTCTCTGCTGAAACGCTCCGCCTTGATCTGGCGGATATGGTGGATAAAGGAATTTTGGTCAAGCTAGGTTCTAAGAAGGGAACCTACTACATTCTCAAGTAAATAAAAACGCCCACTGCTAAGGTGGGCGTTTTGCTTATGCGGTTTAGGCATTCATCCGCTTTTCTTTCAAGCGTGCTGCCTTACCACTGCGGTTACGCAAGTAGTACAGTTGTGCACGACGGACCTTGGCTTCGCGTAATACTTCGATCTTTTCAACGCGAGGGCTACGGAATAAGAATGTTCTTTCTACCCCAATACCATGGCTGGCAATACGACGAACCGTAAAATTGCGGTTGTTCGCACTGTCACTATCCCCTTGACGAATGCGAATGACAACTCCTTGAAACGCTTGAGTACGTTCCTTGCCGCCTTCTACAATTCGCACAGACACCTTTACTGTGGCACCTACACCGAAAGACGGAAAACCGCGATCGGGTGCCTCCAGTGATTTGATTAATTGATTCACTGGTGAAATCCTCTCTACAAAAAAATACGCCGTATGGCGCATTGACTTCAATGTTACGATTGTGAACGATGATTATACAACCTTGCCTTATACTTGAACAAGGGCAAGGCTTTTAACCTTGTGACAAATAATGATGCGCTTTCAAGATACCACAAATAGCAGTGCTATTTTGTATTTCGCCCTGATGTACTTTTTCCACAGCTTCTGCAAACGGCATCCTCACCAGTTCAATCTGTTCATCGGCATCCCCATCCAATGGATCCGCTTGTAACCCTCTGGCAAGGAATAAGTGTAGGTATTCAGTTGAATAGCCGGGAACAGGATACCACCCCCCTAACGCCACCCAATCCGTTGCACCAAAGCCGGTCTCTTCGCGTAGCTCGCGCTGGGCACACAGGGCAGGCATCTCATCAGGCTCTAGCCCACCAGCAGGAATTTCTAACATGGTTGACAAAGCACCAAGCCGATACTGGCGAATCATCAAAATGTTATCAGCATCATCCAACGCTACAATAGCAACCGCCCCCAAGTGACGAACGATCTCGCGTTGATGCTGGCTTCCATTGGGTAACTCAACGGTGTAGTGATCTAACTTAATGAAGTTCCCATGATACGCCACACTTTGGTTCAATATCTTTTCTGTCATGTATCTCTCCCTCAAAAGGCAGTTATTCATCACAACCGCCTCTATTCCTATCGCTTGTTGTGTACTAGGGGATCAGCAACACATCGCCCAAATCAATGAAATCAACATTGCTGATACCATTCAAAGCAACTATTTCACTCATAGAAACGCCATATTGTAGTGAAATCGCAAAGAGGGACTCGCCTTGTTGGACGGTATGACGGCGGCTGGCAGTGGTGGCGGTTGCCCCACCCGTTCCGCTACCCGTTGTCAAACCTGAATTAGCGACTACCCCAGTGGGACAACCCGATGGGAAAATAACCGTCGTTCCCCAAGTACAATCTCCGTCTGGTGGCACAACGAACACTGCCGAAGTTGCCCCTCCTGTTTGTGAACCTCCGGTTGCCACCGAGAAAGAAGAGACGATAGTGGGTACAGGTGTAGAGGTAGCAGGAGGGAAACCGCCTGTTGTGCCACAGCCGGGAATCGTCAAACGTTGTCCGACAGAGATAATGTCAGGGTTGATGATTCCATTTACCGTTGCAATTTCATTGACCGTTAAACCATACGCCAAAGACAAACGGTATAACGAGCGATCTTCCGCACGAACTTCATGGATACAATCTGCGCCGGGTACAACCACCACAGCAACACTATTGGCTGTAGGTACAGCAAGGTCTGGGGTGACTACAAACGAAGCGGCTTGAGTCGCAACAAGGTCAGGAGTGGGCGTTTGTGTTGGTAGCCCAATGCCAGCCGCCAAAGCGGTCGCCGTTAGTTGAGCATCAATCGTCGCTGTTGCCCCCGCCACAATAGCCGTGGCGGTTAACTGGAATTCATTCACCACCACATCCGGGGGAGTGGTTGCTTCTTGTGCAGATTGTGCCAAGAAGTTTTGAACAGGGGTCAGTGTAGGCGTTTGAGTGGGCGTGGCGGTAACTTCGGTTACAAGCACAATTGCCGTTTCAGATGGCGTTAAGGTGATGGTAGGGGTTAAGGTGATGGTGGGAACAAACGTTTCAGATGGGGTGACAGTGAACGTTGGAAGTTGTGCAACCTGTGGAGCAATATCTTCGCCAGCCGGACGAACACAACCAACAATACCACTCAAGATGATAATGAGGAATAAGGGTAATGTATAATTAATGTGCTTTCGCAACACGGTTATGCCTCCTGTGGCATCTCAATTTTATACAAGCAAAAACCAATCTAAAGTGTAGCATCTCCGTCTTCATTAGGCAAATGTCGTCTAGTGTGAAACCGGGCGCGGCAAAGAAATACACACTTCAGTATATTCATTCAATTGGCTCTTAAACGCTAAACTGCCGTTATGCAACTCCACCAAGCGTTTCACAATCGCTAAGCCCAGCCCCACCCCCTGCTGTTCTAACACCTTACGATCAAACTGCATATAGGCACCGATTTGTTCAATGGATACATCGCTCATACCCACCCCGTCGTCACGCACAATCACTTCTACAGTTTGCTCCAGTTCTACAATCTTCACCCACACGGTCTGCCCTACTTCAGAAAACTTGAAGGCATTCTCAATGACCTCACGTGTGATGATCTCAAGGTTATGCGCATCCATAGCAACCGCGCCACAATCATTGGGTAAGCTAAACTTAAGATCAGCTTGACGCTGATAAGTATAGGCAAGGGATTGGGCAGTATTGGTTAAGATGGCAATCGGATCATCAAACACGCTATTCTGTAATTCAAACAGGCGTTCAGCATCCGTCAATAAAAGCTCGACATTCATATACAAGACATATTTTTCGGTCAGGCTTAGTAACCGCTTGCCCGCATCATAAATGTAATTGGCAACTTCACGGATTTGATCCACGCTACTTACATCAGCATGATGAATGAGGAACTCCGAGAACCCTAAAATAGAGTTAAGGGGGGTTCTCAATTCATGTGGCAATGCCACAATGATATTGTGACGTAACTCCGCCAATTGTTGTTGGGCACGTTCACGATCCGTAGCAAGACGCTTTAAGCGCGATTCCACCGTTTTCAAAAGTTCATCAGGAGTGAAGGGTTTCAACAAATAATCATCCGCCCCCAGTTTCATCCCAGAACGCATATCAGCATAGCTTGACCGTGCGGTCAAGAAGATGAACGGCAACATAATCGTTTCAGGATTAGCCCGCAAGGACTCTAAAACTTGGTAGCCGTCCATGTTGGGCATGGTGACATCACACAACACAAGATCAGGATTATGGGCACTCACTTGATTCAAACCCTGTTTACCATCGTGCGCGACAATAACCCGATAGTTCTCCAGTTCCAACAACTCAGCGATGTCATCCAAGATTTGTTGGGAATCATCTATAACTAAAATGGTGTACATTGTTTTCTGTGCTCCTGTTACGTCACCACAAACAGGATGAGGATACCTACCAAGATACGGTAGTAGCCAAATGGGATGAAGGTATTGGTGGAAACAAACTTCAACAGCCAGCCAATTGACCACCATGCCACCACAGCAGAAACCAGTGTGCCCAACAGAACCAACACAAGATCATCTGATGTTATGGTTGAGAAATGGGCAATGCCTTTGTAGATTGTGGCAATGCCTAGTGTGGGGATGGAAAGATAAAATGAGAACTGTGTGGCAACACGACGGTTTAACCCGACAATTAACCCACCAATGATGGACATACCCGAACGCGAAGTGCCCGGAATCAAGGCGATAGTTTGTATGACCCCAATAGCGAAAGCCTGTAACAGGTTGATGTCCAGTAATTCCGCTTCCGCATCCGCATGAGAGGTGAAACCCACCCACTCAATAATCAAAAACAAGATACCCCCTAAAATTAATGCGGTGGCAACAACCTGATTCGATTGCAACATACGATCAATCGTATCTTCAAATAACAACCCGACCACCGCAGCAGGAATGAAAGCCACAATGACCGCCAACCACAAGCGTTGCACTCGTTTATCGGTGGGCGTTTTACGTATCTGCTGATACAAGTCTCGCCAATAGTAAGCCATCACCGCAAGAACAGCACCAAACTGAATCTCGATTTCAAATGCGCCTTGTAAAGATGGATTCAAGCCCAGCCAATCTGACGCAATAATCAAATGCCCCGTTGACGATACAGGCAAAAACTCAGTGATCCCTTCTACAAATCCAAGGATGATGACGGTTAACCAATCTGGCATATTTTCCTCTTTTACCCCAACTCATGACCCAACCACTTGCCTAAGATTACGCCGAGTAACCCCATAATCAGAGTTCCCCCGCTATACCATCCCAACTTCCAAATCTGTCGGGCATTCCAAAGCATCATTGTTTCTAACACAAAAGTAGAAAAGGTGGTTAATGCCCCTAAAAAGCCAGTGGCAAAGAATAGAAGTAGCCTTGGTGAGATGGCTTTGGTTTGAGCCATCCCCATTATCCCACCCAGTAAAATCGCGCCAACGATGTTCACTACCAGCGTGGCAAGTTCTTTGTCACCCATCCGCATAAACAGCATCGTAATGGCATAGCGAGCGATAGCACCTAAAAACCCCCCACTCCCAACATACCAAGCTGAAAGCATTGCTTGCTTCATCTCACCAAAATTCCTAAAACCACAACGACATCATACCCTTGCGAGTTTAACCCATCTGACTGATTTGTAACAGTATCGCTCTTGATGCTTGAGTCTAAGGTGATTGCACATAATCTAAAGAAAGAGGCTAGATCATCATTGCTTATCTTGTGTAAACAACTTACCGCTAGAGAAATGCGATAGACTTTCAAACTGTTGGTTTGTCTTTCTATCTCAACTACTGGTCAAAACAACAGCTAACCTCGATGATTGAGTGAACTATACCCATGTTATCCAATGCAACCCTTGAACGTCCTAAACTTCAACGACGTGGCTTTATGCGTGAATTTGCAGAAACGGTGTTGCTCATCGTCGCTATTTACGCGCTCGTCAATATGGCAACTGCACGGTTCATTGTTGAAGGTCCGAGTATGCAACCCAATTTTGCTACCGGTCAATTCTTGATCGTCAGTCGTTTAAGCTACCTACTGGGTGAACCTGCCTACGGTGACATTATTGTTTTCCACTACTTCAATAATCCTGAAGATGATTACATCAAACGGGTCATTGGTTTACCCGGCGATACGGTCAAGATTCAAAACACTGAGGTTTATGTCAATGGCAACCTCATCCAAGAACCCTATATCAATGAGCCTTGTCGAGATTCTCGCTGTCGAGACAATGAGTGGGTTTTAGGGGAAGATGAGTTCTTCGTTATGGGCGATAACCGTAACCACAGTAGCGACTCACGCGCATTCGGTCCCATTACGCGCGAATACATTGTCGGTGAGGCGGTCTTCCGCTATTGGCCCCCCGCACAGATCGGATTAGTGACCAACATCCGTTATCCTCAAGACTAAAACTGATGATGATCTAGGAAGTATTTTTGATGGGAACAGCTCGCATTTTAGTCATAGAAGACAATCCTGATAACATGATGCTGATTACAGATGTGTTAGAGTCTTTGGAGTATCAGGTTCTACAAGCAACCGATGGTGAACAAGGGATCATCAAGACACAAGCCGAGATACCGGATCTGATTCTGATGGATTTATCCTTACCCAAAGTAGACGGTTGGACAGCAACACGGCAAATCAAAGGCGATTCTAGCCTCAAACATATTCCCATTATTGCGCTAACGGCGCATGCGATGATGGGTGATAAAGAACGTGCATTAAATGCTGGTTGTGATGATTATCTATCTAAGCCAATCAACCTCAAGGAATTAGCAGGGAAGCTGAAAAAGTATCTCCCTTAATGTGTAGTCTATGGTTTGAAAGAGATTCATCTACGTCATTCTTAACGATTTCAACAATAGCCAAAAGACACACCTTAACATTATCATTTTGAGTACACGTAAAATTACCGACGGTTGCTTAATCATTTACCAAATGCGTAGTGTATCTCAATCATCGAGAGAATGAGGTTTATACATGCCATTTCTAATCGTGCTTATTCTGCTCATCATTGCAGGTGTTTATGCTGAGAGACAAATCCAACTGCGCCAACGGGTTGCCCCACGCCTTCACGCTGTTCGAGATCAATTCAGTTCTGTCACCGATCAGGTATTTGAAAATGTGCGCTCCATCACAGAATCAGGATTTAATTCCAAAACAACCGAGATATTGGCACAGAACTTCATCGAGTGGGTAAAGGTGGGACTAAATGATGAGCCAGAATTACAGCTATGGTTGCTCTCTTTATCCCCTGAAGGAAGCCGTGCACTCGCCTATCAGCTCGCTCTTTTTTGTAATGATCTCAACATAGAGTTGCGCTGGTTAAACGACCATGATTTGTCCCAGAACCCTGAACTAGAGTCACCCATTAAAGCTGTCGTCGTCATGTACTGTAAAGCGTGTTGGAAGGCGACGCAAATTCAACCCGAACTCAACCAGTTCCGCACTTACATGGATACGTTGAATAGCCTCGCCCGTAAGGAAAATGACGAGGTTGGGATGCAATTGCTCAATAAACTAGCTGATCTGAAGTTGATTGAACCCCCTACTCCTGAAATCCTGCTTGGCACAGAAAGGGAGCGTCGTGAATATGTTGACGCTTCTATCCGTAAAGCAGCAAGAACCGACCGCAAGGCGTTTGACCAAGTGCTTGAGGATGTGATTAACACATAGTAATCCCTGCTCTTCATCCGTTATAGAATCTAAAACAGGGACTCAAAAACCTAGTTGATACGCTCAGAATATTTTGATTGGAACAGAATACGCCAACGGTGATTCAGTTCATCAAGGGATTTACAATCCAATTATGATATTACGTCTCATGAATTGGTTAAAATCGCTCACGGTAATGAGTCACCCGAATGCTATAAGGTGTAGTCGGGAATATTACAACCCTTTTGAAGGCTCAAGTAAGCAAGGAATCTTTCGACTTGCGAATCGGTTATAGGATATTTATAACCATCCCATCCTACCGCAGTTCCAGATTGGGAATCTGCTTCATAGACTTGCATCACCTTGTCAATTTGCTGTGAGTCTAACCCGACGAACGAAAAAATCTCTTGTAAGGATGCGTGCCGATTTTGTGTAATATCTTTGAAATTCACTGCTAAAAATGGGATTCCCTGCGCCACACCCCGCAAGTATTGATTCATCAAGTTTGACCACACCATCGCCAAGAGTTCCTCGAGATAGCCGTAATCGGGATGGGTGATGAAGTAATCGGTTGGCTTATCCCCTATTCGTTTCCAGATGAATTGAAGGCGTTGGGTGGGATGTGCATCCGACGGCAACACAGTATCCGTTATCTCCAAGTCCTTGCCGACACCGTTTGCAATCAGCAACCGATAGAAGGAGCGCATCCAACCAACCGCCTCACGATACATGAAAAGGTACTTAGCGGTCGGAAATGCTAAATGGTAAACCGAAAGATCATCCATTGCACGAGGTCGCAACTTTATCCCTAGCGTGTGAAAGTTTCCTTGATAATTCTGTGCGCCGAATTGCAACCGCAACGCCGTTTGTAGAAGATGAATACATTCCTCCGAGTCAACCGCCTCCTGCCCACATAATTTACTTACAAAGCGGAAAGTAGCCGGTTCAGAAAAACTACACACCCCATCCACATTGCTCAAAATCTTATTCAACAGCGTGGAACCCGTCCGCCCCATCATATAAATCAAGATGATCTTTTGCGGCGCGGGAATGTTCTCTGCCAAGTGTTGTGCAACTTCAAAAGGAATAGTCAGTAATTGCTGGGCATATTGGTTTTGATGAAACGTGACAAAGGGAACTTGGGTAATATCCTCTGACAAGGGCAACCGTACAAACATGAAGCAACCATCTTGTACTCCATATAGGCTCCAGCCACCCTCCTTTAGGAACAAGTCGGGTTCTACTATCTGTCCACTATCCAGTTCAAATTTATCCAAACTCGCATCAGAACGCATGAACTGGGGTTGCCCTTCATCGAACGCAATCCGACGTTGAATTTGATACAAGATGCTTTTCATATTAGCGATTCCCAATCCCTTCCTCAAATTATGTACCCTATCATAAAAGCGATTGTAATAAAAAAGAGTCCGATTGGATAGAGTTAAGCAACCCCATGAAAGTTGCTTACAGCTCGTTTAGTGGGACATGGCAACGGATGATGTGCCCCTCTATGGGGGACTGAATGGGCGGAGCGACTTGCTCACAAAGGTTTTCGATTTTACGCGGACAACGAGCATGAAACGGACACCCCCCCTTATCAGCGTGAGATTGCAATTGCGTAGCATCCGTTATAGGAGATGCTTCATCATACGTAGAAGCAATGGCACTCAACAACATACTGGTATAAGGATGGTTAGGGGCTTCAAATACTTGATCGACCGTACCGCTTTCCATCACTTG